>DASZVT010000085.1:0-10324 GCA_035546915.1 Mycobacteriales bacterium
GGTCCCGTCTCAGCGCAGCATGCGCCGACGGGACCCGACCGACGCTCAGGCTGCGCAGTCGGTGCACACGCGCTTCTTCTCGTCTGCCAGCTGGCTGCGGTGGTGGACGAGGAAGCAGCGGGTACAGGTGAACTCATCGGCCTGCTTCGGGACCACCCGGATCGCGAGTTCCTCGTCACCGAGGTCTGCTCCGGGCAGGTCCAGTTCCGCCTCGAACGGGTCGGCGTCGTCGCCGAGATCGGCGGCTGAGTCGGCCCGGCGGGCCTTCAGCGCCTCGAGGGATTGCTCTGTCTGTTCCTCCGCGTCATTGCGTGGGGTGTCGTAGTCGGTGGCCACGGGTGCTCCTGTGTGCTGATGGGACGTCGCTTGGCGCTGGTTTCAGGTGGCGGCGAACTTTCTCGGTCGGACGTACCGGTCGGAACCGGGCCCGGCGGGCGAGTACCGCGCTGGCGGATATTCGCACACCTGGGCAGGGTGCTTAACGCACGGGGGGCCCGTCTTGTGCCCGGCGTGCTTAGGCCGGATTCCTACCCTCAGCCGACCCGCCGCAACCAGCTCACCGGTGCCTCCGCGCCGCCGCGCCGCAGCGGCTCCAGTTCCTCGTCCCAGGCGGTGCCCAGGAGCCGTTCCAAGCCGTGCGCCAGTGTGACCGCGGCGGCCGTGGCGTCATGGCTCTCCACCAGCAGCGCACGCAGCTGCCCCTCGGTCACCACGATGTCGCCGTTCGCCGAGAGCGCGGCACGGAAAAGACCGAGGTCAGGCGTGTAGGCGTAGCGCTCGGCATCAGCACCCGGGCTCGCCGCCTCGGTGACCTCGAAACGGACCGGGCCGAGACGGCGCAGTCGCGCCGCGATCCGGCCGGCCATGCCGTCCACCCCGAGCAGATCCACCGCCGCGGTGAGCGTGCCGGGATCGGCGCGCTGCGCGCTCCAGCGCAGCCCGACCGGCTGCTCGAGCTCGGTGGACAGCGCAAACTCCAAGTGCGGGCACAGCGGCGGCGGGCAGCTATGCACCGTGAGCCGTCCTGGTACGGCAAAGTGACCGGCGGCGACACCGGGCGGGCTGGCGACCACGGGACCTCCCAGGGACGAGGGGCGCCTTCCCCAGCGATCTCGTCCGGGCCGGTGCGGCGTCGCCGCGAGCCTGCTGTGCGGAGTGTGACACAGCCGGGCCGGTCCGTCAGCATCCGTACGGCGTAGCGCGTGCTCGTGTCCGCACGCGGCGCCGTACGGTGGCGGGCATGCGCGTGCTGCTACCTGCCGACCTCCCCTCGCCGGACACCGATGACGCGCTGTACGCGGCGTACGCCGCACCACGCCGCGACTGGGTCCGGGCGAACTTCGTGGCCAGCGCCGATGGCTCGGCGACGCTCAACGGAGTCGCCGGCCCATTGGGCAATCCGACCGACCAACGGGTGCTGGCAATCCTGCGCGCACACGCGGACGTCGTGGTGGTCGGTGCGGGCACCGTGCAGGCCGAGGACTACGGGCCGCTGAAGCACACTGCGGCCCGCATCGCGCTGCGACGTGCCGGCGGCCTCGCCGAGCATGCCCGGCTGGCGGTGGTCTGCCGGAATGCGCATTTCACCGGCGCGGAGCGCTGGATCGCGCAGGCACCGGTTCCGCCGCTGCTGCTCACCAGCTACCAGGGGGCGCGGACGGTGCCCGGTGCGGAGACGATCGGCTGCGGCGAGGACTGGGTCGACATCGAGCGTGCGCTGGACGCGCTGGCGGAACGCGGCCTGACCGCAGTGCTCACCGAGGGCGGGCCGCACCTGTTCGGCGACTTCGCCCGCAGTGCCCGACTGGACGAACTCTGCCTGACCGTCTCCCCCATCCTGGTCGGCCCCGGCAGCACCAGGATCGTCGCGGGCCCGGTCTGGGAGGCGAGCCGGCCCGGGCAGCTGACGCAGGTGATCGAGGACGACGGCCTGCTGTTCCTGCGCTACTGGTACGGACCGGGCGCCGTCACCGGCTGAGCCCGGGCGACTCGTTCATCTACCGAGGCCGGGGACGATGTCGTCGAGCGCGAAGGTGAGCGGCTGCTCGAGCTGCTCGTAGGTGCACGACTGCGGGGTGCGGTCGTCGCGCCAGCGCACGAAGTGGGCGAGGTGCCGGAACCGCGTGCCCTCCATGTGCTCGTACTTGACCTCGAGGACCCGCTCGGGCCGCACCGGGACGAACGACAGGTCCTTCGTCGCGTTCCAACGGTTCACGTTGCCCGGCAACCGCTGGCCCTGGTGCGCCTCGGCGCTCGCCCACTCCCGCCATGGGTGGTCGTCACCCTCGCGCAGCAGCAGCGGCTCCAGGTCATCGACGAGCTCGCCGCGGCGCTTCGCTGTGAACGCGCCGACGACACCGACGTGTTGCAGCTTGCGCTCTTCGTTGTAGAGGCCGAGCAGCAGCGAGCCGACGAGCGGGTTGTCCTCGGTCGAGGTCTTGTGCCATCTGAACCCAGCGAGCACGCAGTCGGCGGTGCGGACGTGCTTGATCTTGAACATGACGCGCTTGTCCGGCTGATAGGTGCCGTTCAACGGTTTGGCGATGACGCCGTCGAGCCCTGCGCCTTCGAGCTCGACGAACCAGCGCTGTGCCTCGTCGACGTCAGTAGTCGTCGGGGTCAGATGAATCGGTGCCTTGACCTCTGCAAGCGCCTGTTCCAGGGCTGTTCGACGCTCGGCGAAGGGACGCCCGGTGTAGTCAACGTCGCCAAGGGCGAGCAGGTCGAAGGCGATGAACGAGGCCGGGGTCTGCTCCGACAGCATCGTCACCCGGGACACGGCGGGGTGGATGCGCTGCTGCAGCGCCTCGAAGTCCAGCCCTGCCCTGGTAGCGATGACGATCTCGCCGTCGAGGACGCACCGTTCGGGCAGCCCGGCCTTGACCGCCTCGACCAATTCGGGAAAGTAGCGAGTCATCGGCTTCCCGTTGCGGCTGCCGAACTCGACCTCGTCGCCGGCGCGGAAACATATGCACCTGAATCCGTCCCACTTGGGCTCATAGGACGCCCCTGGCGGGATCGAGGAGACCGCTTTGGCCAGCATCGGAGCGACTGGCGGCATGACGGGCAGCTTCATCGGCTCATTGTTGCTGACCTGTTCCGGATCAGGCCTCGCGGGCGCGGGGCGCGGCGGCCCGGGGCTCATCCGCCGGGAGTTCCCGCACCGGGATCCCGTCTGGGCTCAGCACCGGACCGACCATCCGGATGCTGCCGCACACGTCGCAGTGCAAGGTGAGCGGCTCGTCCTGGTCCCGGACGATGCTCCAGCAGTGGCCGATCCGGGCACAGGCGTAGACGATCCACTCCCGGTCGCGGCCGCTGAACAGCTCAGTGCTAGCGCGGGCGGGGCTGTTGGGATCGGTGCCGACCTGGCCGGTGTGGTGCGACCGCGCGCTGGAGGTCATCCGGGCCGCGAGCGGGCGAGGCGTGTCCTGTACCTGGGCCCCGTGATGCACCACGCAGTCCCCGCCGTCACCGCGGTAGACGGAACCCAGCACCACGCCGTAGAGGTCGACCACCCCGGCGGCGAATAGGTTGCCGCAGACCAGCCCGTGCAACGCGGCGCTGGCGCCGGCCTCCACGATCAGGTCGCCGCCGAGTTGGCCCCACAGGGCCAGGTCGGCAGCGGGTCGCACCCGCGTCGTCCCGACCACGAGGCCAGTGACAGACAGATGCCTGCACTCGTCCGCGCTGACCTCCAACGGCCCGTCGTGGAGGCCATCGATCACGCACGACACGGGCACAACGTAACCGAGAGTAATCATCTGAATGCAGACCGCTTAGCTGTGTCGGCAGCGGACCGGAGCCAGCCAACCCGGAATGCCTGCCGCCGCCGCGGCGCTCTAGGGTTCGGATAGTCCGCGACCGCCGTCCAGTCAGGAGCCTGAGATGACCGCTTCCGACAGCACCCGCTTCGAGGTGGACAAGAGCGACGAGCAGTGGCGGGCAGAGCTGAGCCCGGCGCAGTACGCGGTACTGCGGCAGGCTGGTACCGAACCCGCGTTCGCCGGTGCCTTGACCGATGTCGAGGATCCCGGCCTGTACCGATGCGCCGCATGTCGCAACCCGCTGTTCCGCAGCACCACGAAGTACCACTCCGGCTCCGGCTGGCCGAGCTTCTGGGAACCGCTGACCCCGGACGCGGTGGTTCTCCGGCCGGACGACAGCCACGGCATGGTGCGTACCGAGGTGCTCTGCGGGCAGTGCGGAAGCCACCTGGGCCACCGGTTCGACGACGGTCCGCAGCCGACCGGGCAGCGGTACTGCATGAACTCGATCGCGCTCGATCTCGAGCGGGACGAGTGAGCGAGACCAGCTAGCGACTCATCCAGCCAGCGCGCGCAGGCCCGCCCCGGCCAGTTCACCGGAACGCACGCACGCCGGGATGCCGACCCCGTCGTACGCGGCGCCGCACACCGCCAGGCCGGCCGGCATTGCCGCCCGCAACGCGGCGGTTCGCGTCAGGTGACCGGGTCGATACTGCGGCAACGCCCCGCCCCAGCGACTGACTCGCCACTGCAGCGGCCGCCCGGGCACTCCGGCCATCGCGGCGATGTCGGCGGCCGCCACACCGGCGAGCTCGCTATCCGGACGCCGCAGCGAGGCCTCGGCACCGAAGCGGCCGACGCTTGCTCGCACCACCACGGGCGCGTCCGCGGGGTGCCCCCACTTGTTGCCGACGAAGGTGACGGCCTTGACCGTGTGCCGCGCGTCCGCGGCGACGAGGAAGCCGTTGCCGGCCGGCACCGGAGTACCGGGCGGGTACACGAGCGTCACGATCGCCACCGACGCGTACGGCGTGGTCGGCAGCAAGTGCTCCGGCAGCTGCCCCTGCAACAGCCGGGCGGCCGGGCCGGCCGGCACCGCGAGGACGACCGCGTCATAGTCGCTTCGGCGCTGCCGGTCGGCCCGCCCGGTGATCAACGACCACCCGGCGCCCGCCGGTTCCAGCCCGGTGACGACCGTGCCGGTGTGCAACACCCCCCCGGCACGCTCGACCGCGGACATGACTGCTGTGGCGAGCGCCCCGGTGCCGCCACGAACCGAGCCGAACACCGGCGCGTCCCCGGTCGGCGCCGCCGGCGTCCGGCGAGCCACCGCGGCCAGCAGCGAGCGCCCCGGATCGGCGAGCGCCGGGGCGACCATGCGGGTGGACAGGCCGGTCGCGGAACCCGCGTAGACACCGCCGAGGAGCGGGTCGACCATCCGATCCAGCACCTGCCTGCCCAACCGGCGGCGCACCAGCGCGCCGATCGCGACGTCGTCGCCGTGCCAGGCCGTCGCCGGCAGCAGCCGGTCCAGCGCCGCCCGGGCGACGCCGAGCGGCGAGAGCACGCTGGCGAGGCCGCGCACCGTACCCGGGACGCCGAGCACCGTCCCGGCGGGCAGCGCGCGCAGCCTCCCGGCCGCGTACACGAGCGCCGGGCTCCGCGCAGGGTGGACGATCGGCGCGCCGACGGAACGCGCCAGTGCCAGCGCCTCCGGCACGCGCAGCAGGAAGGCGTCCGCCCCCTCCTCGAGATCGAGTCCGGCCAGCGGCGTGGTGCGCAGCTTGCCGCCGACCCGGTCGGCCTGGTCGTACACATCCACCGCGATGCCCGCGGCGGCAACCGTGTGCGCAGCCGCCAGTCCGCTAATGCCCGCTCCGACGATCGCGACCCGCACCGCGCCTCACCCGGCAGCGGTCTGCTCGTGGACGGTACGTACCACCTCGGCGAGGACGCCGGGGTCGGTCTGCGGGAGCACGCCGTGCCCCAGGTTGAACACATGCCCCTCGACGGTGCGGGCGGCGGTAAGCACCCGCTCGACACCGGCCTTTACGGCCGGCCACGGCGCCAGTAGCAGTGCCGGATCCAGGTTCCCCTGCAGCGCGCGACCGGCCCCGACCCGGCAGGCGGCAGCGTCCAGCGGCACCCGCCAGTCCACCCCGACGACGTCCGCCCCGGCCTGGCCCATGGCACCGAGCAGCTCGCCGGTCCCGACCCCGAAGTGGATCTTCGGGACGTCCGGCACCGCGGCGAGGACCCGGGCCGACCACGGCTGCACGAAGCGCTCGTAGTCGTCGCGCGCGAGCGAACCGACCCAGCTGTCGAACAGCTGCACCGCTGACGCGCCCGCGTCCACCTGTACCCGCAAGTAGCTCGCGGCGATGTCGCTCAACCGCTCCATCAGCGCGGCCCACACCAGCGGTTCGCCGTACATCAGGGCCTTCGTTCGGGCCTGTTCCTTGGACGGCCCGCCCTCCACCAGGTAGGAGGCAAGCGTGAACGGCGCGCCCGCGAATCCGATCAGCGGGACGTCGCCGAGCTCTGCCACCAGCAACCGGACCGCGTCCGCGACATCGTCGACCGCGGCCGGGTCCAGCGGCGGGATCCGGTCCACATCGGCGCGGTTGCGCACCGGTTCGGCGACGACCGGCCCGGTGCCGGCGACGATGTCGAGGTCCACCCCGGCCGCGTGCAGCGGCACCACGATGTCGGAATACAGGATCGCCGCGTCAACGCCGTACCGACGCACCGGCTGCAGCGTGATCTCGGCGACCAGCTCCGGCATCCGGCACGACTCCAGCATCGGAATCCCCGTCCGCGCCTTGCGATACTCCGGCAGTGCACGCCCAGCCTGTCGCATGAACCACACCGGTGTGTGCGCCGCCGGCTCCCGCCGGCACGCCGCTAGGAACGCACTCCGCCCCGTCACCCCGTAACACCACTCACCCGGCGATCGTCGCACGGCTGCGTCATCCGGTCGCCATCAGGAGCACGCCGGCCACCGCGACCCCGATCCCGATGCTTTGCCCCGTCCCCAGCCGTTCGGCCAGCACCCGGCGCGCCAGTAACACGGTGACCACCGGGTACAGCGACGACAGCACGCCGACGATGCTGACCAGGCCGTCCTGAGCCGCGACCGCGAACAGCGCGTTCGCGGACAGGTCGAAGATGCCACCCACCGCAAACAGGAGCGCGTCGGCGCGCATCGCGCTGCCGTCGACCATCGGCCGTACGGCCAGCAGCGCCGCCAGCCCCGCGATGACGCTGATCGCACGCTGGGCGACCAGCGTCATCGCGGCGTTGTGTTGGCTGCCCTGCGCGATCATCGCCAGGCCGGCACCGAATCCGGCGGCCGCCACCGCGGCGAGCAGTACCGGTGTCCAGGGCGACCCGTGACGTGCCGCCGGATCCGAACCACCCGGACGCGCGACCAGCACCACCCCGATGATCCCGACCACGATCCCGGCCACCTGCACCGCCGTAGGGCGCTCCCCTTGGGCCACCCCGACGAGTACCGGCACGGCCGCGCCGGTCGCGGCGATCGGCGCGACGACCCCCATCAGGCCACTGGCCAGGCCACGGTAGAAGCAGAGCAGCGCGACTGCCCCTACGGCGCCGGAACCGGCGCCCCAGGCAAGCGCGCTCCCGTCTGCCCGGAACCCGGGGCCGACGGCCACGAAGACCGCCAGCGCGACCATCGCGATCGACTGGGTCGCAGCCAGCACCAGGGCCACCGGGTGGCGGCGGGCCAGCACCCCGCCCGCGAAGTCGGAGGTCCCCCACAACAGGCTCGACAGCAGGGCGAGCACCGGTGCCACCGGGCCACCCTAGAGAGCGGCGGACACGCCTGGCGATCGGCAGGCGATAGAGCCCTTTCCCCCTTACTGTCAACTCGTGCCCAGCTCACCGTCCCGGCCGCATGTCCTCCCGGTTCGTGCGCAGGCTGCCTCCGAACCGGTGCCGCCGGCCGGTTTCCTCGCCGCCGTCGCCAGCCTCGACCGCGCTGACCTGCATTCCGAAGCCATCGCCCGGCAGACGCCGGCGCCGAGCCGGATCGCTCCTTGGGCCGCGGCGCGCAGCATTGAACTCGGCGAGCCGGCCACCGGCCGGCTGGTCTACCTCCACGACCCCGCCGGGCAGCCGGCTTGGTCCGGGAACGACCGGCTGGTCGCCTTCACCCGGGTCGAGATCGATCAGGACATGGCGGCGGACCCGCTGCTGTCCGATGTCGTGTGGGACTGGCTGTCGGAGGCACTCGCCGGCCACGGTGCGCACGCGATCGCGCTGGGCGGCACGGTGACCACGACGGTCTCGCGTCGCTACGGCAGCCTCGCGCACGTGGGAGCGTCGCACGAGGTGGAGCTGCGCTGTTCTTGGACGCCCACCGTCGCCGACCCGGAACCCGACGCGGGCCCCGACCTCGGTGCACACCTCGCCGCGCTGGTGGCCACCATGGCAGCTATGCGAGGGCTACCGCCGGAGGTTCCCGGCGTCACCGCGCTCGGCAATCGCTGACGCCGACGGCCCACCGCCGGAGCCACCATCCGCCACGCCGGGTTCGGTCGGCGCCACAACAGCCGTCCCGGTGCGTGGCGTCAGCGGCATCGTCATCACCAATCGAGTGCCGTGCCCGGGCACGGAGGTCAGCTCCAGTCCTCCGCCGGCCAGCCGGACCCGGTCCCGGAGCAGGCCGAGCCCGACATGCCGCCCCCGGTCCGCAGTCACCGTGGCCGGGTCGAACCCGGGCCCGTCGTCACGCACCGATGCCACCAGGACATCGTCCTCGAAGGACAGTGACGCCACCGCGACGTCCACTTCGGCGTGCTTGACGACGTTGAGCAACGACTCCTGGAAGAAGCGGTAGACAGTGACCGCGGTCGCCATCGGCAGCGGACGGGGTACGGCCGGCCACTGCAGATCCACCTGCAACGCGTAGCGCTGGTCCAGGTCGCTGCGTAGGCCAGCGACAGCGGCCGCGAGGTCGCCGTCCCGCAGCGCCGGCGGACGCGTCCGCGCCATGATCCCGCGAACCTGGTCCTCGGCCTCCTCAAGGTAGGCGCGAGCGCGGTCGACCTCCCCGTCCGCGAGGAAGCCGCGGGCGACCGCGAGCGACTGCGCGACGGTGTCGTGTAGCTCCGCGGCGAGTTGCCCGCGGGCGCCCTCCTCCGCTGCAATCGCGCCGCTGAGCAGCTCGAACATCCCGGCACTGGCATGGTCGGCATCGCGACGGCTGCGCTGCGCTATCTCGTCGGCTACCCGCATCCGCAGCGTCAGCGCCTCCAGCGCGGCGTCCAGTTCGCTCATCTCGGCGCTGGCGCGGACACCCCGGTGGGCGGTCCCGGGATCCCGCTCCCCCGTACGCAGCCGCGCCACCGCGTCATCGCGCATGGTGCGCAGTGCGTCCGCAGCGCTGTCCGCGGCCACTGCCGCGACCACCCCGGCGACGGCGGTCCCGAGCAGACCCAAGCCCAGGCAGAACGCGAAGGCACTGCCGTCCAGTTCGCCAGCGACGGCGAGACCGGTCAGACAGCCACCGGTGATCACCACCCCGAGCACGAGCGCCCCGGCAACCGCCCAGCACCACAGCGGCCAGGCGCGACGGCCACGCGGGAAAACGCGGATCCGGCCGACTCGCGGCGACCGCCGGGATCGGGTCGCCGCCGTCATCGGATCGTTCCGGTACTGGTCCACTCGGACGCGGCCGGCCGTGCCGGTGTGCCCTCCGCGAGCTCGACGGTGGAGATGTTGAGATCCGTGTCCGCGGCGAGCGCGATCGCACCCAGCAGGGACGCCACCGCGCGCTCGACCGTGTGCAGTTCCTCGACGATGCCGTTCACGGCCGCGACATCGCCACCACGTTGCGCGAGCCTGGCCAGCCGGCCCGAACTCTCCCGGAGCACGGCCAGTGCCGGAACGGTGCCGGCACCGAGATCGCCGAGCACCCGGGCGTTCTGGCCCGCCGCCTCCGCAATCACGACGGCGGCGTCGCGCGAAGCCGCCAGGTCCGCGACCGCGAGCCAGGACTCGGCTTCGCGCATCAGCACCCGGATCATCCGCAGGTCGTGGCGGTGCAGTCCGCGCACGCCGTGCGGACGGCAGGCGCGCAGCAGCGCGAGCGGGTGATCGACGGTCCCGATCCGCAGGCTGCAGTAGGCCCGGGTCTCGCCGGTCCCCTCCGGCCCGGCCTGCACACCGGTCACGATGCCGCCGGCGAGCGCCTCGGTCACCCAGGGCTGGTCGAGCGCACCCGGCCCCACCCGAGCCTGGGTGGGCACCCCGTTCTCGTCACCCGCGTAAAGCAACAGCCCGTCGCCGGCGAAGACCAGCATCTCGACCTCGGCGCCACCCAACAGCCGCGCCACCGCCGTCAGCACGACCTGCGCCGAGACGTCCGCGGAACCGCCGCCGGCATGTTCCTGACCGCGAGCCAGTTCGGCGTAGAGGCCGGCCTCCGCGGCCCGCTGGCTGCTCTGGTCGAATGACGCCCACAACAGCACCAGCGGGGTGATCAACCCCAACAGACCCCACGCGGCGTGGATCGCCAGCCACGCGGCGAG
>DASZVT010000086.1:0-3462 GCA_035546915.1 Mycobacteriales bacterium
GAGGGGGACGACGGCGCTGCGCTCGGTGAACGGAGCAGGTGAGCCGCCCGCGTACACGCCGCCTGCCGAGGAAGCGAAGAAGAAGGAGCTTGGAGCGGCCATCTGGAGCGGCCCGTCCGCCACATCGTCGAGAAAGCCTTCGAACACCTCGGCTTCGGTCTTCAAGGCACGCTCGGACGTGCCGATGACGCCAGCCCCGGCCACCCAGATCAGGCTCCAGGGGCGCCCGGACGCCTCCTGCGACATGGCCGCACACCCGGTTCGCAGCGCGGCGCGCTGATCCGCTACGGAAGAAGTCCAGGGGATGGGAAACCGACGGACGCCGAGACCCTGCCGAACTCCGGCCCGCCAGACACCCCTACCGACCAGTCCGGAGGCGCCGATGACCCAGGTCAGCGTCATTCCGTGCCGTCCGGGAACACCTCCGGGCGGCGACCCAGCGGGCCCTCGGCCGGATCCCGGACGATGAGATATGTCGGACGGCCCAGCGCGGTGTTCACCGCCACCCCGAGGTACTCGGCGATGACTCCCAAGGAGAAGAGGACCGCCCCCGACGTGATCAACATGATGGTGACCAAAGACGTCCACCCCTCGGCGATCTCGGTTCCGGCCAGCTTGGCGATCACCAGCCCGACTGCGACGCCCACGCCGACAGTTGCCAGCGCAGCCCCCAAAGCGCTCACGAGGCGAAGGCCACGGGTTCCGCTGGTCAGCGCCATCCGCCAGAAGTGGGAAAGCAGCGAGCGCAGGTTGTACCCGGAAACCCGGTCGCCCTCGTCCCGAAGGGTCACGGGACTGGTCGCAACCGGCCCCGCAACCCAGCCGAGACCGACGTCGAGATATATCCCGGAGCCGGCGTACGCGGCCACCGACCGACCGATCTCACCGAGGACCAAGCGGTAGCTGTTGTACTTCGCCACGTCCTTGGCCCCGCCGACGCGCCCGATCAGCCACTTCGCCGATCGCGAGGACGCGTTGCGCAGGGCGCCGTGGGGCGGCCGGTTGACCGGGGCCCCGTACACGACGGAGGCACGCTCGCGCAGGGCCGTGTCCAGCAGGCTCGGGATGTCGGCCGGATCCTGCTGGCCGTCCTCGTCCATCGTGACGATCCAGTCGCCGCCGGTGGAGGACATGCCAGCCAGCGTGGCCGCATGCTGCCCGTAGTTACGGCTGAGCCACACCGTGCGCACCCATTGGTACTTCGCGGCCAGCTCGCGCATCACGCGGGGAGAGTCGTCCGGGCCGTTGTCGTACACCAGCACGACCTCGGCTACCCGTGCGCTGTGGCCGTCCGGCGTACGGAAAGTGTCGACCAATCGCTCCAGCTCACCGACGACACCCGGCAGGTGGTGCTCACCCTGGTAAACGGGAATCACCACTGAAATGTCGTGCTGGGCCGGCGGTGGGTCCGATGCGGGCACCCGCAAATAGTACTTAGCGGAGAGTGAAAAGGTACGAGCCCGGCTCGGCACCAAGGCCCGCGGGCGGGTCGGTGAGTTACCATGCCGTGCCGGGACCGGTGCGCGAGCACTTCTGCCTCGGGCCGGTCGTCCGGCAGCATTCCCGAATGGCTCCCGACGGTCGGCGACGAGGGCCTCCGGGCGGCGTACCGCCCGGTTCGCCCGGGTTACCATGGCCGCTTGGGCGCTCGGCCCGTGCGGACGGCACAGCGCAGATGGGACAGCGAGGCATGGCACGCAGTTTGCGCATGGTGCGCTCCCTTCCGCGGCGGCTGCGGAAGGCGGCCCGGTACGAGCTCATCGCCCACGCCCGGCGCCGGCCGGTCCGGTCGGACACGGTCCTGTACGAGTCGTTCTCGGGCAACGGGATGCTGTGCAACCCGGAGGCCGTGTTCCAGGGTTTGCTCGCCGCCCCTGACCTCGGCCACCTCAAGCACGTCTGGGTGCTGGCCGACCTGGCGGCGCACAGGACGACGATCGAGAAGTACGCGGGGAACCCGCGCGTCCGGTTCGTCGAGTACGAGAGCACCGCGTACTACACCGCGCTCGCGACGGCCAAGTACCTGGTGAACAACTCGACCTTCCCGCCCGAGTTCGGCAAGCGGGAGGGCCAGGTCTACGTCAACACCTGGCACGGCACGCCGTTGAAGGCGATGGGTTACGACATCCCCGGCGGCGCCCTGGTCACCCGCAACATCGTGCGCAACTTCGTCAACGCCGACTACCTGTGGGCGGCCAACGACGACGTCGCCACCATGTACCTCAAGGCCTACCGGCTGGCGAACATCTACCGCGGCGCCGTCGTGACCGCCGGCTCCCCGCGCGTCGACCACCAGTTCGTCAACGCCGAACAGCGCGAGTCGGTGCGGGCCGAGCTGCGCGCCCGCGGCGCGAGCATCGCCGCCGGTGAGAAGATCCTGCTCTACGCCCCCACCTGGCGGGGGGACTTCTACGACCCGGTCAACGACATCCCCGAACTCGCGACGCGGGTGCGGCTGCTGCAGGACAAGGTCGCGGCGAGCGGGTACCGGGTGCTGCTCAAGGTTCACCAGCAGGTGTACCGGTACGCCGCGGCCGACCGCGCGCTGCGGGCGCTGCTCGTCCCCAACGACCTGGCGACCAACCGGGTGCTCGGTGCGACCGACGTGCTGGTCACCGACTACTCGTCGGTGTTCGTCGACTTCCTCGCCACCGGCCGGCCGGTGCTGTTCCTGGCGCCGGACCTGCACGAGTACCAGGAGACGCGCGGGCTGTACCTGCCGGCCGAGGACTGGCCCGGCCCGGTGCGCGGCACGGTCGACGAGCTGGCCGACGACGTCAACGCGCTGGGGACGGGCACACCCGCGGACCCGCTGGTGGCCTACCGGGAGCGCTACGCGAAGGCCGCCGCCCGCTACTGCGCCCAGGAGGACGGTTCGGCGACCGAGCGCCTGATCGACGTGGTGTTCCGGGGCCGTGAGTCCGGGGTGGACGTCCGGCGCGGCTTCGAGGACGGCCGGCCCCGGCTGCTGGTCTACCTCGGCGGCCTGCTCGGCAACGGCATCACCACCTCGGCCCTGAACATGCTCGCCCACATCGACCACGACCGGGTCGACGTGTCGGTCTGCTTCCAGAACCCGCGCTCTGAGCAGCGGATCGCGATGGCTCAGTCGATCGACCCGCGGGTGCGGCTGTTCCCGCGGCTCGGCGGCATCAACGGAACGCGGCTGGCGGTGCGCGCGCTGCTGCGCCCCGAGCGCCGGCGGCTGGCCCGTGGCCACGCCTCCGACGTCGTGCGACACCGGGACCTGCTCCGAGCCGAGTTCCGCCGCATGTTCGGCTCCACCCAGTTCGACTACATCGTCGACTTCAGCGGGTACGGCCCCCTGTGGAACAAGATCCTGCTCCAGGGCGGCGCCCGGTCGTACTCGATCTTCCAGCACAACGACCTGGCCGCCGACGCGGGACTGCACACCGGCCGGTCGACGAAGTCGTCCAAGCACCGCGGCAACCTGCTGGGCGT
>DASZVT010000087.1:0-6689 GCA_035546915.1 Mycobacteriales bacterium
GGCTCAGGTCCGACGCCCACACCGCGTCCGGCTGCATGTGGGCCAGCTCGGGACCGGCCTCAGCGGCCTGCTGTCGGCCGACCTCGTCCAGCGGCACGTCCGTCTGTCCCTGTCCCCGCCCGGCGAGGTTCCAGGCGGTCCGCCCGTGCCGGACCAGCAGCAGCCGGGGCACGGCTCAGCGCACCGGGCCGCCGGCGGCGCTCGCCTCGGCCGCGCGCTCCGCTGCCCGCTCCTCGTCCGCGTCGGTGAACGGGATCTCCGGGCAGTCCTTCCACAGTCGCTCCAGCGAGTAGAACTCGCGCTCCTCGACGTGCATCACGTGCACCACGATGTCGACGTAGTCCAGCAGGGCCCAGCGGCCGTCCCGCTCCCCCTCGCGCCGCAGCGGCTTCGCGTCCAGCCGGCGCAGCCGCTCCTCGATCTCGTCGACCACCGATCGCACCCGCTGCTCGTTCGGTGCGGACGCCAGCACGAACACGTCGGTGATTCCCAGCTGCTCGCTCACGTCCAGCAGCAGGATGTCGTCGGCCAGCTTGTCGGCAGCGGCCTGGGCGGCGGTCAGGGCAAGCTCGCGGGCCCGCTCCGTCGCTGTCATGCCTCCATTGTCCCATGGATGCTTGCTTCACCCCGCCCGACGCGGGTAGGCCTGCCTCATGACCGTTTATCCCGGCGTCCTCTCCGCTCCGGGCCGGCCCTGCGGGCCGTGTCCTCGCTTCGAGGCCGCCTCATGACCGTTTCTCCCGATCGGGCCCGCAAGCTCTACGAGGATGGCGTCGCGCACTTCACCGGGCTGGTGCACGCGATCAAGGCCGGCGACTGGCGCCGCCCCACGCCGTGCACCGAGTGGTCCGTACGCGACCTCGTCAACCACCTCACCTCCGAGGCGCTGTGGATCCCGCCGCTGCTGAGCGGCGCCACCATCGCCGACATCGGCGACGAGTACGACGGGGACGTGCTCGGCCCCGAACCGGTCCGCGCCTGGACCGGGGCCGCCGCGGCCGCGCTCGCCGCCGTCGCCGCGCCGGACGTCGCGGACCGCACCGTGCACCTTTCCTACGGCGACACCACCGCCACCCACTACGTCTTCCAGCTCGGCACCGACCTGCTGATCCACGGCTGGGACCTGGCCCGCGGCATCGGCGCCGACGACAGTCTCGATCCCGACGACGTGCACCTCGTGCGCACCGAGACCGGCGACACGGACCTCGCCTCGTCCGGTTTCTTCGACCCACCGGTCCCGGTCGACGACGACGCGGACGAGCAGACCCGGCTGTTGGCCACCTTCGGCCGCGACCGCGCCGCCGACCCGGGTCAGCGGTAGAGCCGCCGCTTCGCGATGTAGGACACCACGCCCTCCGGCACCAGGTACTGCACCGGCCGGCCGGACCGGATCCGGTCCCGGCAGCCGGTCGAGGAGATCGACAGCGCCGGGATCTCCAGCAGCCGGATCGCGTCGTCCGGCAGCGCGTCCGGCAGCTCCGCGTCGTACCCGGGCCGGGACACCCCGACGAACCGGGCCAGCTTCAGCAGCGTGTCCGCGTCCCGCCAGGTCAGGATCTGCGCCAGCACGTCCGCCCCGGTGATGAAGAACAGCTCGGTACCGTCGCCGCGCTCGTCCTGCAGGTCGGTGAGGGTGTCCCGGGTGTACGTCGGGCCGGGCCGGTCGATGTCCACCCGGCTGACCGTGAACCGCGGGTCGGCCGCGGTCGCGATCACCGTCATCAGGTACCGGTCCTCCGCCGGCGACACCTCGCGGGTGTCCTTCTGCCACGGCTGGCCGGTGGGGACGAACACCACCTCGTCCAGCCGCAGCACCGCCGCGACCTCACTCGCCGCGACCAGGTGTCCGTGATGGATCGGGTCGAACGTGCCCCCCATCACCCCGAGGCGTGCCATGGCCCCGGAGCGTATGCCTCAGACCATCCGGCGGCGCGCTGACCGCACCGCGACCCAGCAGACCAGGGCCACCACCGCGATCGCGAGCAGCACCAGCAGCGCGGTCCCGGTGGCCGCGACGGTCCGCTGCAGCCCGTGGGTGAACCGGTGTCCGGCGTCGTGGAACGCCTTGTCGAAGCCGGTCCGGCCCGCGGACGGGGTGAGCACCGCGGCCGGCTTCTCCCCCACCGAGACGGTGAGCGTCGCGTTGTCGGACTGGTCCGCCAGCACCTTCTGCTGGCCCTGCAGCTGTTCGAGTTGCTGCTGGATCTGGTCGAGCCGTTGCTGCACCGCCAGCGTGTCCCCGATGGTGTCCGCCTTCGACAGCATCGTGAGGTACGTCTGCCGGGACGTCTGCAGCGCGTCGATCCGGGCGCCCAGGTCGACGTACTGGCTGGTGACGTCCGCACCGGACTCGCTCACGTCCAGCGCCTTGCCGTACCGGCCGCTGGTGATCGCGTCCCGGACCTGCGCGTACTGCGCGACCGGCACCCGCAGCACGACCGTGCCGGTGGGGTCGTCGCTGGTCAGGCTGCCCTGGGACGAGGCGACGTAGCCGCCGTGCTGCTCCGCCAGCCCGCGCAGGCCGTCCAGGGACGCCGGGACCTTGCCGTCGCCGGCCTGCAGGCTGATCGTGGCCTTCCGGACGACGCGGGGCGTGGTCGTCGGGACGGCGTCCGTGCCGGACCCGGACCCGGCGGCCGGGCCGTTGACGACGCCGGGGGCGGCGGGTGCCTCGGCCGCGCCGGCCGTCGGTGCGGCAGCCAGCTGCTGATCGCTCTTCCCCGATCCGGCCGCCGAGCCGGCGTGCTCCGGCGCGAGCGCGACCGCAGCCGATGTCTGTCCGTGGTGTCCGCCACCCGAGCTGACCCCGGCGGCGATCCCGACCCCGACCAGGGCCAGCACCACGACCCCGGCGGCCGCGGACAGCAGCCTGGGGTTGCTCGGCCGGTGGATCCAGCGGCGCTGGGCGACCTGCGGGCCGAGCGCGTCCCGTACCTGCTCCGCCCCGTCCGCGGGCACCGGGACGCTGTCGCCGGCCGCGTGCAGCAGCTCGGTGAGGGTGCTCTCGCTGATCATGATGTGCTCGCCTCCGCGCGTACCGCATCGCCACCGGGACCGGCCGTCCCCGCCGCGGGCTCGTCCGCCCAGGCGGCCAGCGCCGGGTCCGCCGAGAGCCGGACCCGGGCCTGGTGCAGCCGGGACTTGACGGTGCCCGGGCGCCGCCGGATCGCCGTCGCGATCTCCCGCTCGGACAGGCCGGCGTAGTAGCGCAGCACCACCGGGATCCGCAGTGTCTCCGGCAGCGCCGCCAGCGCCGCCAGGACCCGGTCGGCGAGGGCGCCGTGCTCGGCCTGGTGCGCCGGGCCGTCCTGCTCCGGCGCCGGGAGGCTGGTCAGCTCGCCGTCGTCGCTGCGCCCACGCCAGCGCTTGTCCGCCCGCAGCCGGGAGATGGTGGCGTTCACGACCACGCGGTAGAGCCAGGCGTCGCGGCCGTCACCCCGCGGGATCGAGTCGCGGAAGCGCCAGACCCGCAGGTACGCCTCCTGCACGACCTCCTGGGCGTCGTCCCGATTGCGCAGCATCAGCCAGGCGGTACGGAACGAGCGGTCGTACCCCGCCGCCAGCCAGCTGTCGAGATCCTCCACACCCACCTTGACGCCGGCACCCCCGGTTTGGTTCGCCGACCGCCCTCGCCGCCTCGACCGCGGCGGCGGTCAGCCCGGCAGGAGCGTGGTGACGAACTCGGTGAGCTGCTCCACGTTGCGGCACTCGATCATCCGGTCCACCAGCGGCGCGTACGTCCGGGTGGCGCTGTCGCCGCTGCCCCACTGGTGCTGCGGCTCCGGGTTGAGCCAGTACGTGTGCCGCGCCCGGGCCGCCATGCCCTTGAGCGCGTCGGCGCCGCTGGCACGGTAGTTGTTCCGGCCGTCGCCGAGAACCAGCAGCGAGGTCTTCGGCGTGATCGCGTCCGGGAACCGCTCGTCCAGCACCTCGAAGCTGTGCCCGTAGTCGCTGTGCCCGTCGAACCAGACCAGGTCCGCCTCGCGTACCACCTTGCTCATCGCATCCGCGAGGTCCAGCCCGGGGCTGAAGTACCGGGTGATCTCGTCGCAGGTGTCGATGAACGCGAACGCCCGCACCTTGGAGAACTGCTCCCGCAGCGCCGACACCAGCATCAGGGTGAAGTGCGCGAAACTCGACACCGAACCGGACACGTCGCAGAACACGACCAGCTCCGGCTTGTGCGGCTTCTTCGGCTTGTGCAGCGTCACCAGCGGCACCCCGCCGGTGCCGAGCGACGCCCGGACGGTACGGCGGAAGTCCAGCCGGCCCTGCTGCTCCACCTTCTTGCGGGCGGTGAGCCGGGTCGCCAGCCGCCGGGCCAGCGGGTAGACCTGCCGGCGCATCTCCGCCAGGTCGTCCCGGGACGCGCGCAGGAAGTCGACCTGCTCGGCCAGCGGCTTGATCACGTTCCGCTCGACCGCGTCGATGCCGCGGTCCTCGGCCAGTCGCCGCCGGACCTCGGCCTCCACCGCTTCCTCGAACTGGCGGATCCGCTCGTTGATGGTCTGCCGGGCGATCTTCTCGGCGAAACCGTCCCGTTCCCCGTCGCCGAGCATTTGCGCGAGCAGGTCCGCGATCAGGGTGTCCGGGTTGAGCTGGCGCAGCACCCGGTAGGTGAACCAGGACTGCCGACCCGGCTGGGAGTCCGCCCGTCCCAGCATCGCCACCGCCTGCCGGGCCAGCTTCGCGATCGTCTCCGGGTCCCCGTCGAGCAGCGCCTGCCGGAGCAGTTCGCGCAGCATCTCCGGGTCGATCTCGCCGCCCTCGCCGTCGCCGTCCGGGTCGAACTCGCCCTCGCCCGTGGTCGGGTCGCCGGTTGCGATCGGGAAGTACAGGTCGAACAGGTTGTCGAAGGTCCGCCGGTGTGCCGGGCGCTTGCACAGCGTGGACGCGAACGCGGCCCGTACCGATTCCCGGTCCAGGATGTCGACCACGCCGAACGCGCGGGTGGCGTCGACGGTTTCCGCGCTGGAGACGATCAGGCCGGCGCGGCGCAACGCACCGACGAACTCGACCTCCCGGTCGAGCAACCCGGTCCGCGGCAGCTCGGGCTCGCGCTCCGGCGACTCGCTCATGACAGCTTCAGCTCGCCGATCGCCCGGATCTGGTCACTGACGTGCTTGAGCACCACACCGAGGGTCGTGGTCACCGACTCCTCGTCCAGGGTGTCGATGCCCAGTGCCAGCAGGGTGGTCGCCCAGTCGATCGTCTCCGCGATCGACGGCGCCTTCTTGAGTTCCATCGCCCGCAGCGCCCGGATGGTCCGGACGATCTGCTCGGCCAGCTGCTCGGGCACCTGCGGCACCCGGGAGAGCACGATCGCCTTCTCCCGCTCCGCGGTCGGGTAGTCCAGGTGCAGGTACAGGCAGCGGCGCTTGAGCGCCTCGGACAGCTCCCGGCTGGCGTTCGAGGTGAGCACCACGAACGGACGGCGGGACGCGCTGACGGTGCCGAGCTCCGGGATGGTCACCTGGAAGTCCGACAGCACCTCCAGCAGCAGGCCCTCCACCTCGACGTCGGCCTTGTCGACCTCGTCGATCAGCAGCACCGTTGCGTCGTCCCGGCGGATCGCGGACAGCAGCGGCCGGGACAGCAGGAAGTCCTCGCCGAAGATGTCGTCGTGGGTGGCGTCCCAGGCGTCCTCCGCCTTCGCCGCCTGGATGCGCAGCAGCTGCTTCTTGTAGTTCCACTCGTACAGCGCGCGCGCCTCGTCCAGGCCCTCGTAGCACTGCAGCCGGATCATCTCGGCGGAGGTGGACTCCGCGACCGCCTTGGACAGCTCGGTCTTGCCGACACCGGCGGGACCCTCGATCAGCAACGGCTTGCCCAGCCGGTCAGCGAGGAAGACGGTGGTGGCAATCGCGTCGTCGGCAAGGTATCCGGCTTTCCCGAGTCGCTCCCGCACATCGGCGACGGAGGCGAACTGCGGCTGGACGGTTGCGACATCTGACATGGGCCTCAGCTTACGTCGTACGGCCCGTCGCGCCGGGAAGTGGCCACCCCCCGTACCATGACCCGGTGCATTCCGCCCGTCAGGACGTGGCCATCCGCTGGCCGGCCCCGTCCCTGCCCGGTGTCTGCGCGAGGACCGGAATGCCCACGCGCACAGGGCTTGTGCTGCATCCGCGGGGTGCACCGAACGGGGACGCCAGCGTGATCGTCCCGCTGTCGGAGACGGCCCAGCTGCGCTGGCGGGCGCTACGGCGGCTGGCCGTGCTCGCGGCGGTGGCAGCGGTGGCCTGCGCGGCGCTCAGCGCACTGGCCCTGTTCCTGCTATTGCCGGCGGTGGCGGCCGCCGGCGTCGCCGGATACGCCGGATCGCTGGCCCGGGCGGCCGCGGTGCGGCCGCGACTGCACGGCGGCGAGCTGGTGATCCCGGCGGCGCACCCGGACTTCGCCGCCGCCGTCGAGGCGATGCCGGCCGGGCGCTGCGGCGGGGGCGGTTGCGAGACCTGCGTATCGGCCTGCCTGCCTCAGGCCAGCGCGGTCTGACTCACGCGGCCAGCGGTCGCCGGTCTCCGATCGCCGCGGGCGGACCATCAGTCCACGCCTTACCGTGTGCCTCATGCGCTACCGCACGTTGGGCACCAGCGGGATCACCGTCAGCACCCTGGGCCTCGGCACCATGATGATGGGCGCTTGGGGGAACGAGGACGAGGCCGAGTGCCGGCAGATGGTGCACGCCG
>DASZVT010000088.1:0-14800 GCA_035546915.1 Mycobacteriales bacterium
GGCTGCTGGCCCACGCACCCGGGATGGAGCGGCTGTACTGGTGCAATTCGGGTAGCGAGGCGGTCGAGGCGGCGCTGAAGTTCGCTCGGCGTGCCACCGGCCGGCCCCGGGTGCTCTACTGCAGCCACGCCTACCACGGCCTCACCGCCGGTGCGTTGTCGGTGAACGGCAACCGCGAGTTCCGCCGTGGCTTCGGGCCGCTGCTGCCCGACACCCAGGTGCCGTTCGGCGACCTGGAGGCGTTGCAGCGGCAGTTGCGCAGGGGCGACGTCGCAGGGTTACTGGTGGAGACGATCCAGGGCAAGGGCGTGCACGTCCCGCCGCCCGGATTTCTCGCTGCGGCCGAGCGGATCCTGCACGAGCACGGCGCCCTGCTGATCTGCGACGAGGTGCAGTCCGGGCTGGGTCGTACCGGCCGCATGTTCGGCTACGAGCACGAAGGCGTCCGTCCGGACATCGTGACCGTGGCCAAGGCGCTGTCCGGTGGCTTCGTCCCGGTCGGCGCGACCCTCGCCCGCGCCGAGGTATTCGAGAAGGTCTACTCGTCGCTCGACCGGGTGTTCGTGCACGCCTCGACGTTCGCCGGCAATGGAGCCGCGATGGCCGCTGGTCTCGCCACACTCGCGGTGCTCACCGATGACGACCTCGTCGGCAACGCCGCTCGCCGTGGCGCCCAGCTGCAGGACGGGCTGCGCCAGATGGCGGGAGAGTACGAGCTGCTGTCCGATGTCCGCGGCCGCGGTTTGATGGTGGCCTTCGAGTTCGCCCGGCCGAAGAGCCTGGCGTTGCAGGCGACCTGGGCTGCGCTGCGCACCGTCCGCAAGGGCCTGTTCGCGCAGATGGTGGTCGCGCCCCTCTTCCACGATCACCGCATCCTGACCCAGGTAGCGGGTGATCACATGGACGTCGTCAAGCTGCTGCCGCCGCTCATGATCGGAGACGAGGAAGTGGGCTGGTTCCTGGATGCGTTCCGCGCGGTGATGGACGACGCGCACCGCGGGCGTGGCCTGACCGGTCCGTTCGCCCGCCGGATGGTCGGCAACGCGCTGGTCCGCTATCGCCGCTGACCCCGGTTCGGTGGTCCGGCAGCCCGGCGTCAGAGGTGGATGGCCCCGCCTGTGGTGTAGGTGACCGTGGAGGTCACCGCGCCGGGCGCGATCGGGTGCGCCGGACGGCCGTGCTCGGACACCGACGAGGCGACCGGCCCGACGAACCCGGCGGTGGCGCAGAGCGCGGCCGCGGCGATGTGCAACTGGGCGGTGCGCTTGGTGACGAAGCGGGACAGCGCCCAACAGCCGACCAGCACCGCGGCCCACCCGCGCAGCGACCGCCGAGCCCGGGACAGCAGCGATTCGACGGCCTTGTACGGCACGCCCAGCTGTCCCGCGATCGAACTCACCTCATGCCCCGCTGACCGCATCTCGATGGCTACCGCCTGCCGATCCGGCAGCCGCTGCACCTGCCCGGCCAGCCACCGCGCCTGCTCCCGATCGGTGACCTCCTCCTCCGGTCCCGGGACACTGAGCGACGCGCGGCCGGCGAGCTGCTGGCGGCGGCGCTGGTCACGGGCCGCAGCACGGTGCACATCGGTGCACAGCCGCAGCGTGGTGGTAACCAGCCACGAGCGCACCGCGGCCGGCGGCACGTCGGGTGCCTTCTGCAACCGCAGCAAGGCTTCGGAGACCACGTCCTCGGCCTCGTGCCAGCCGACGCGGCTGCGGGCCATGCTCAGCAGTAGTGGTCGTTGATCCCAAGCGGCCTGCCAGCGCGCGTCATCGACGGGCGTGTCGACGGCACCGGTGCCGACCGCCGCCGCGGGAAGAAGCGGGGCGTTCCCGGATGCTGGATTCAACGTCCTACCTCCTTTCCGCGCGATGAGACGGTACTCCGTGACCGTGCATCCGGTGGACGGCGACGCGCCCTCGGCAGTTGCACGGCCAAGTCCGCGGCATACGGGAGCATTCCGGGGAGTTGCCACCGCAGCAAAGATTTTTTGTGATCGTGCGAAGGACTCCCCGGATCCGAGCGTCTCAATCGCAGGAAGCACCGACAGGCATCGGGGGACTTGGAGAGGACCGGCAGGTGATGGGCGTGGTGCGGGCCGACGCAGCCGCTGCGGCGACGCCTTCCTCGGGTGCTGGACCGGCTTCCCACGGCGCTGCGCAGACCGGTGCCGCTGAAGCCTGGCTCGCCGCTGCCTGCGGAGACGCGTTGGCGCAACGAGCCAGCCTGGAGAACTTCCCGGTGGCCTCCCGCCTGCTCCCGGCGACCCTGCGCGCCGACCTGGGCGCTCTCTACGGCGTGGCCAGGCTGATCGACGAAGCCGGCGACAGTGCTCCCACCGGAGACCGATTGGTCATCTTGGACCTGCTCGACGCCGACATCGGCCGGCTGGAGGCGGGCACGCCGCGGCTACCCGTGCTGCGTGACCTACTGCCGGCGGTTCGAGAGCGCAGGATGTCGCCGGCGCCGCTGCACGACCTGGTCGAGGCGAACCGCCAGGACCAGAGCATCAGCCGGTACGCCACGTTCGCCGACTTGCACGCCTACTGCCGGTTGTCGGCCGATCCCGTCGGTCGTCTGGTGCTGGACGTCCTCGGCCTGGCGACACCCCGGCGGGTACGCCAGAGCGACCAGATCTGTACCGCGCTGCAGATCGCCGAGCATCTGCAGGACGTCGGTGAGGACCTGCTCGCCGGCCGGGTCTACCTGCCCCAGGACTCCCTTGCACGGTTCGGCGTCGGGGAGGCCACCCTCGCCGCGCTCGCCGACCCGGTGCAGGCACCACGTGTCCCGGCCGCCGATCGTGCTCGGGTGTCCGCGCTGCTCGCGGCCGAAGCCGATCGGGCTCGGGGCCTGCTGCAGACCGGCGCGACGCTGATCGGGCAGATACCCGGACGGGCCCGGATCGCGGTGGCCGGCTTCGTGGCGGGGGGTGCCGCGGCGCTGGACGCCGTCACCGCCGCTGGGTCGAATGCCGTCACCCGCACGCCGCGGCCCCGCCCGCAGCGGTTGCTGCGGCATCTCGCCACCGGTCTCGCCACCGGGGGTCGCGTGGTCGGGAGTCGTCGGTGAGCGCCCGCAGCGGCCTACCGCTCGGCAGCACCCTCGCGCAGGCCTACGCGCACTGTGAGGTCGTCACGCGGACCGAGGCGCGGAACTTCTCCTACGGGATTCGGTTGCTGCCCGCCGACCAGCGCCGGGCGCTGTCGGCGGTCTACGCGCTGGCGCGCCGGATCGACGACATCGGTGACGGGGACCTCGGCGCGCCGGACAAGTTCGAGCACCTCGACCGGGTTCGCAAGGACGTCGCGGCGCTCGGTGAGGATTCCACCGATCCGGTACTGGTCGCGGTCGCCGACGTCGCCGCGCACTTTCCCATCCCGGTGGAGGCCTTCGCCGAACTCGTCGACGGCGTCGAGATGGACGTGCGTGGCACCAGCTACGACACCTTCGACGACCTGGTCGTTTACTGCCGTCGGGTCGCCGGCACGGTCGGTCGGCTCTGTTTCGGCATCTACGGCGCGGCGTCGCCTGCGGAGCGTCCCGCGGCGGCGCGGCTCGCGGACGACCTCGGGGTCGCGCTGCAGCAGACGAACATCCTGCGGGACATCCGCGAAGACCTGCAGGCCGGGCGGGTGTACGTGCCGGCATCCGACCTGTGCGCCCATGGGGTCACGCTCGGACTCGATGCCGACGGCGTGCTGGGCGGACCGCCGGAAGCGCTGGCCGCCCTCGTCGTGGCCGGTGCCGCGCGGGCCGAGCGCTGGTACGCGGACGGGTTCCGGCTGCTGGCGTATCTCGATCGGCGAGGGCGTGCCTGTACCGCCGCGATGGCCGGCATCTACGTGCGGCTCAACCGGCGGCTCGCGGCCGACCCGCTCGCCGTCACCCGCCAGCGGGTGTCGCTGCCGGGTCGGGAGAAGGCGCTGGTCGCGGCGCGTGCATTGGTCGGAGGTGCTCCGTGACCGGGGCGTTGCGCGCGGTAGTCATCGGCGGCGGGCTGGCCGGGATCACTGCCGGGCTGGATTTGGCCGACGCCGGCGTCGACGTCACCGTGCTGGAGGGCCGCCCTCGGCTGGGCGGAGCCACGTCCAGCTTCCGGCGGGGCACGCTGCCGGTCGACACCGGGCAGCACGTGTTCCTGCGCTGCTGCAGCGCCTACCGTGGGTTGCTCGATCGGCTCGGGGTCACCGACCGGACCGTGCTGCAGGAGCGGCTCGACGTGCCGGTACTGGTGACAGGCGAGGCCGGGACGCGGCCGGCTCGGCTGATCCGGGGACGCCGGTCCGGAGCGCTGCCGCCGCCGCTGCACCTGGCAACGGCCCTGCTCGGCTACCGAGCACTGCCGCTGCGTGACCGGCTCGGGGCGGTCCGTGCTGCCCTCGCACTCGGCCGGTTGGACCCGTCCGATCCCGAGGTCGACGCCCAGTCCTTCGGGGCCTGGCTCGCCGCGCACGGTCAGCGCCCCGCAGCGGTGCAGGCGCTCTGGCGCCTGCTGACCGTCGCCACCTTGAACGCCGAGCCGGATGACGCCAGCCTCGCGCTCGCCGCCACCGTGGTGCGCACTGGCCTGCTGGAGTCGGCGGGAGGCGCCGACATCGGCTGGTCTGCGGTGCCGCTCGGGGAGCTGCACGGCACCGCGGGGGCCGAGGCGTTGACCGCGGCCGGCGCGCAGGTACGGACCTCGCACCGGGTCAGTGCGCTGCGATCCGTCGCCGGCCGCTGGTCGGTCGCCGTTGCGCCGGCGCGTGGTGACGGCTACGAGATCGATGCCGAACTGGTCGTCCTCGCCACCCCGGCCGACGCGGCCGCGGCGCTGCTCCCCGCCGCTGCGGGGATCGACCCCAGCGGTCTGCGCGCCCTCGGGGCGGCACCGATCGTGAACATCCACGTGGTGTACGACCGACCGGTGCTGACCGAACCGTTCGTCGCCGTGGTCGGCTCCCCGGTGCAGTGGATCTTCGACCGCAGCGCTGCGACCGGCCGCCCTCGCGGGACATACCTGGCGCTGTCGCAGTCCGCGGCGGATCGCTGGGTGGACCGGCCGGCGGCCGAACTGACGGCGGAGTTCACCGCTGAGCTCGCCCGGCTGCTGCCGGCGGCGGCGCAGGCGCAGGTACTCGACGCCTTCGTCACCCGTGAACGGGCAGCGACGTTCCGGCCAGCGCCCGGGCAGGCGACGCTGCGGCCCGGCGCCGGGACGCTGTTGCCCGGCTTGGCCGTGGCCGGCGCGTGGACGGACACCGGCTGGCCCGCAACGATGGAGGGGGCCGTGCGCAGCGGCCACGCGGCCGTAGCGCACCTACTGCGCAGCAGCAGTAGTGGCGGCGCGCGGAGCGGTCCGCGAAGTTCACAGGGGGTAGCCGCATGACGGCCGTGTTGCCCCCGGGGGTCACCCGGGGTCGCGAGGCGTTTCGAGTCGCCATGTCGGCGGCGCTCGACCGGCTGCACCCGCGGCTCCGGTTGGTCTCCGCCTACCACCGTGGCTGGGTCGACGTGGACGGGACGCCGCTTCCCGAGGGCGGCGGCAAGCTGCTGCGCCCCGCACTGGCGATGCTCGGTGCCGAGGGGGTGGGCGCGGACGCCGAGGTGGCGATGCCGGGTGCCGTCGCGAGCGAGCTGGTGCACGACTTCTCGCTGCTGCACGACGACCTGATGGATGGTGACACCGAGCGGCGGCACCGGCCGACCGCGTGGGTCGCGTTCGGCATGGGCCCGGCAGTGCTCGCCGGAGACGGTCTGTTGTCACTGGCCACCGACCTCGTCCAGGAGGTCGACACCCCGGCCGGCCGTCACGCCGAGCGGATCCTGGCCCGGGCAGTGGCGCGGTTGGTGCACGGCCAGGCTGACGACCTGGAGTTCGAGTCGCGGGGCGACGTCACGTTCGCGGAGTACCTCACGATGGCGAGCGGTAAGACCGGCGCGCTGCTGGCGTGCTCGGCGTCGATCGGAGCGGCCCTGGCAGGCGCACCCGACCGGACGGTTGAGGGGCTGGCCGCCTTCGGTGAGCAACTGGGCCTGGCGTTCCAGCTCGTCGACGACCTGCTCGGCCTGTGGGGCGACCCGCAGGTGACGGGCAAGCCGGTGTTGTCGGACTTGCGCGCGCGCAAGAAGTCAGCTCCGGTGGTGATGGCGCTGGAAGGCGGCGGGCCTGGAACCGACCGGCTGCGTGCGTACCTGGCGGGTGGCGACGAGCCGAACGAGCAGGCCTTGCGCGAACTCGCCGAGATCGTCACCACGCTCGGCGGTGCCGAGCGGGTCAGCGCCGAGGTGGAGCGGCGACTCGCGCTCGCGGATGCGGCGCTGGCCGGGATCCCGCTGGTGGACACGGTCCGGGCCGACCTACTGGCGGCGGCCCGCTACGTCACGGCGAGGGACCGGTGAGTCCGCGTACGGCGGCACTGCGGCCTGGCGCGGCCAGGGCCGCGATGGACGCTGCTCGCGACCACCTGCTGGGTCTGCAGTCCGAGCAGGGCTGGTGGAAGGGCCTGTTGCAGACCAACGTGACCATGGACGCCGAGGACCTGTTGATGCGGCACTTTCTCGGCATCCTGGATCCGGCGGACGCGGATGCGACCGCGCGGTGGATCCGGTCCCAGCAGCTCGAGGACGGCTCCTGGAACACGTTCTACGGTGGGCCCGGTGACCTGTCCACCACGGTCGAGGCTTGGGCCGCACTGCGGCTCGCCGGGGACCCGGAGGAAGCCGATCATCTGCGCCGGGCCGCGGCGTTCGTCCAGGCCCAGGGCGGGATCGAGAACGCGCGGGTTTTCACCCGCATCTGGATGGCGCTGTTCGGACTGTGGCCGTGGGAATCGCTGCCGGTGATCCCGCCGGAGATCGTGCTGCTGCCGACCGGTGTGCCGCTCGCGCTGGCGGACTGGGGATGCTGGGCCCGGCAGACGATCGTGCCGCTCGCGATCGTCGCCACCTACCAGCCCGTCCGGCCGCTGCCGTTCGACATCGACCCGCTTCGCAGTGGCGCGCCGGCGCCCGGTTACGGTCCGCTGTTCAGCTGGCGCGGCGCGTTCGGGCGGTTGGACACCCTGCTGCACCGGTACGCGGCCCACCCGATCCGGCCGCTGCGCGAACGCGCACTGGCGCGGGCGGAACAGTGGGTGGCAGACCGGCAGGAGGCCGACGGTAGTTGGGGTGGCATCCAGCCACCCTGGGTTTACTCGGTTCTCGCGCTGCACCTGCGGGGCCGTGGCCTGGATGACCCAGCAGTGGCCGGCGCGCTCGCCGGGCTGGACCGCTTCACGGTGCGGCAGGACACCCCCGACGGCCCGATCCGCTGGCTGGAGGCGTGCCAGTCCCCGGTGTGGGATACCGCGTTGGCGATGGTGGCGCTGGCCGACGCCGACGTGCCTCCCGAGCATCCGGCGCTGACCCGGGCCACCGACTGGCTGCTGGCCGAGGAGGTCGACGTGCCGGGGGACTGGCGGTCCCGCCGCCGGGACCTCACTCCAGGCGGCTGGGCGTTCGAGTTCGACAACGACTACTACCCCGACGTCGACGACACCGCCGAGGTAGTGATCGCGCTACGCGCCCAACCCGAGGCCAAGCCGGCAATCGACCGGGCTGTCGCCTGGAGCCTGGGGATGCAGAGCCGCGACGGTGGCTGGGCGGCGTTCGACGCGGATCAGCTGCGCAGCTTGCCGACCAAGTTGCCGTTCTGCGATTTCGGTGCGGTCGTCGACCCGCCTTCCGCGGACGTGACCGCGCACATGGTGGAGATGCTTGCGCAGCAGGGGCTCGCGCAGAGCCCCGCGGTGCGGCGGGGGGTGTCTTGGCTGCTGAAGAACCAGGAGTCCGACGGCTCCTGGTTCGGGCGCTGGGGCGTGAACCACGTTTACGGGACCGGGGCGGCGGTCCCGGCGCTGGTCGAGGCCGGGGTGCCGGCGGACGGCTCGGCGATTCGCGCCGCGGTGCGCTGGCTGGTGGATCATCAACAGCCGGACGGCGGCTGGGGCGAGGACATCCGGTCGTATTCGGACCCCGCGTGGATCGGACGTGGTCCGGCGACCGCGTCGCAGACCGCCTGGGCGCTGCTCGCGCTGCTGGCGGCCGGCGGCGCTGCCGACGCGGTCGAGCGCGGGGTGGCCTGGTTGGTCGACCACCAGCGGCCGGACGGCACCTGGGATGAGCCGGAGTACACCGGGACCGGCTTCCCGAAAGATTTCTCGATCAACTACCACCTCTACCGGTTGGTTTTCCCGCTGACCGCACTGGGACGGTACGTCCGCGCGACCAGTGACGACGGGGGGGCAGGATGAGCACCGCGCACGGCATGATTGCCGCCCCGCTGCGGACCGAGGCCATCGCGGTGCGCCGCGGCCTCGCCCGCGCCGGCCGGGGGGACATCCCGGTCCGACGGATCGGCTCCGGTCCGTTCCCGTACGGGGCTGCCGCCTGCGCCGGCGCGGGCCCGGTGCTCACCGCAGGGGTGTGCGGCGCGCTGGTTCCGGAACTGCGCCCGGGTGACATCGTGGTGCCGGCCGAAGTGCTCTGCCTCGACGGCGTGGTCCGCGCATGCGCCGGCAGCGCGCTGCTCGCCGCCTCGCTGCGCCGGTCCGGGTACCGGGTGCACGAGGGACCGCTGCTGCAAGCCGGCACGCTCGTGCACGGCCGGCAGGCGCGGGAGTCGCTCGCGTCCCGCGGCGCGGTCGCGGTGGACATGGAGTCGGGCGAGGTACTGGCGGCCGTGTCGCCGGCGCCGGGTGCGGTCGTCCGGGTCGTCGTCGACACCCCGGACCTGCCGTTGCTGCGTCCCGGCACGCCGGCGCGTGGCCTGCTGGCGCTGCGCACCCTCGCCGACGTCGCGCCGATCATGGCCAGCTACCTGGACGCATGCGGCCCGCGTCGGGTGCTGCTCGCGGCACCGCGGTCGTTCTGCGCCGGAGTCGAGCGTGCGATCACCACGGTGGAGCGACTGCTCGACAGCAGCAACGAGCCGGTGTACGTCCGGCGTCAGATCGTGCACAACGCCCACGTGGTGGCCGGGCTCGAGGCCCGGGGCGCGGTCTTCGTGCAGGAACTCGACGAGGTGGCGGACGGATCCACCGTCGTCCTGTCGGCGCACGGGGTGACCCCGGCGGTCCGCGCGGAGGCCGGCGATCGTGATCTGCAGGTGGTGGACGCGACCTGCCCGCTGGTGGCGAAGGTACATACCGAGGCACGCCGCGCCGCCGAGCGCGGCGACACGGTGGTGCTGATCGGGCACGCTGATCACGAGGAGGTGCAGGGCACCGTGGGGGAGGCGCCGGAGCACACCGTCGTTGTCGCCACGGTGGGCGACGTCGCGGCGCTGCAGGTCCCGGACCCACAGCGGGTCTCGTACCTGATGCAGACCACGCTGTCCGTCGACGACGCGCGGGAGGTCGAGTCTGCCCTGCTGGCACGCTTCCCGACCGCGCGTGGTCCCGCGACCGAGGATATTTGCTACGCGACCAGCAATCGACAGCAGGCGGTGCGGACGGTCGCAGCCCAGGCTGACCTGGTGCTGGTGGTCGGGTCGTCGAACTCGTCGAACTCCCGTCGGCTGGTCGAGGTTGCGGAGCGGGCCGGCGCCCCGGCATACCTGATCGAGGACGTGACGGCGGTGCGGCTGGAGTGGCTTGCCGACGCCGCAATCGTGGGGGTGACCGCGGGCGCGTCCGCCCCGCCGGGGTTGGTCGCCGATCTCGTCGGTGCGCTGTCCGGACTGGGACCGGTCGACACCGACGAGATCACCGCAGCACGTGAGGACGTAGTCTTCGAACTACCGAGAGAGGTACGAAAGCCGTGAGTGCATCCTGGCGTTACGCATTGCGCGTGGGTTCCTACATCGCGAAGCAGAAGCTACGCGGGGTCAAGAAGTATCCGCTCGTCCTTGAGCTGGAACCGTTGTTCGCGTGCAACCTCGCCTGCACCGGCTGCGGCAAGATCCAGCACCCGGCGCAGGTGCTCAAGCAGCGGATGACGGTGGACGACGCGCTTGCCGCGGTGGCGGAATGCGGCGCCCCGGTGGTCGCGATCGCTGGCGGTGAGCCGCTCATGCACCCGCAGATCCACGAGATCGTCGATGCGCTGGTCAAGCGCAAGAAGTTCGTGCTGCTGTGCACCAACGGCCTGCTGCTGGAGAAGAAGCTGGCGAACTTCACCCCGTCGCCGTACTTCACCTTCATCGTGCACATCGACGGCTTGCGGGAGCGGCACGACACGGTCGTCGACAAGGAAGGCACCTTCGACATCGCGATCAAGGCGATCAAGACGGCGCAGGCGGCGGGCTTCGAGGTGGGCACCAACTCGACCTTCTTCAACAACGACAGCCCGCAGGACGTCATCGACGTGCTCACCTACCTCAACGACGAGGTCGGCGTGGACCAGATGGAGCTCTCCCCGGCCTACGCCTACGAGAAGGCGCCGGACCAGGAGCATTTCCTCGGCGTCGAGGAGACGCGCGCGCTGTTCCGGAAGGTCTTCGCCGACGGGCGGCGCAAGAAGTGGCGGCTGAACCACTCCCCGGTCTTCCTCGATTTCCTGGAAGGCAAGAAGGAACTCGACTGCACCGCCTGGGGCATCCCGAGCTACTCGTTGTTCGGCTGGCAGCGACCCTGCTACTTGATGAACGACGGGTACGCCGGCTCGTACCGGGAACTGGTGGAGACCACGGATTGGGACGCCTACGGTCGGGGCAAGGACCCCCGGTGCGCGAACTGCATGGCGCACTGCGGCTACGAGCCGAGCGCCGTGCTGGCGACGACCTCGTCGCTGCGGGAGAGCATTCGGGCCGTGATCAGCTGACCGCCGCCGCACGCTCGATTCCGGCACCGAGGGTCCGCGAGTAGAAGTGCGGAAGCTTCGCCGGATCCAGGATGCCCGGCGCGGCGTCGCAGACCACCGGGATCGCGTTCACCGGATGCAGTGCCACCATCGCGCAGCCCGAGGCGAGGTCTGCGTTGATCTCCGAGACCATCGACGGCTGGCCGACGATCTGGATGCGCCAGGCCGCCTCGCCGGCGCCGAGCTTGGCGTATTCCCAGTCGTTGCCGGCGTCCAGGTGCAGTCGCTCGATCTTCTTGTAGATCACTACCGGCTTGCCGTTGGACAGTCCGGTGATCGTCCACCGGGTCGCCATGGTGCGGCCCGCCTTGATCAGGCCGAAGCTCGTCTCCTGATCGCGGTCGAGCCCGGCGTTCTCCCATATCGAGGTCACGTCGTCGAGTTCGACGCCGAGGTACTCCGCCATCGAGCGCACCGTGCTCATGTGCCAGGCCTCGCCGATCCCCTCGGCGTAGATCGGCGGTTCGAAATCCAGCGGCTCGCCGAAGCCATAGAGCTTCAGTGATTCGACGCCGGTGTACGCACTGACGTCGGCAATCTCGGCCAGATGCACCTCGTCGACCCGCCCGGCGACCGAGAGCAGGCTCAAGGGGAAGCCGGTCGTGCAGTACCCGGGCTCGACGCCGGTACTGAAGATCGAGCTCTTCCCCTCCTCACATGCCTGGGCGACCGGCCGCACGAATTCCTGCCGGCCGTAGCGCGGCATGAAGATGTCCATCTGGGAACAGGTGACGACATTGGTGCCGCGCTTGAGGAACGGGATCATTTCCGCGTTGCATTCGGCCTCGCGCAGCGCGCCGTTGCCGAAATGCGCGAGACAGTCCGCGCCGAGATCCAGCAATGCGTCGAGGTCATTCGTCGTGATCACGCCGGTGTCGCTGGTGCCGGCGATCTTGCCGGCGTCGACCCCGAGCTTGTCCGCCGACCAAGCATGCACACCGACGAGCTCGAGCTCCGGGTGTTCGATGATCGCCTTGAGCCCCGGAGCGCCGATGGTGCCGGTTCCCCAGACCACGACCCGTCTTTTCGCCGACATGATGACCTCCGATAACTGCCGATGTGCAGGTGACCGACGTGCCTGTCCGACCCGACCCCTGCCCGCGGTCGGTGCTCGCGTGCGGAAGCGGTGTCTACGCATCAGTCCCCTGACGCGGCGGTGTGGAGGACGTTCGCCTCACGTTCAACTCCCACGACATCGGTGGCGTAGACGAAGCGCCCGCTGTACGTGCCCGGTTTGTCACACGCCGCGATCTCGACGATGGCGTCGCCGACGAGTTCCATCGGGTGTGCGAGGCTCAGGTCGATCCCGAAGGCTGCCGCATGCAATTCGGTCGCCTCGGTGCGGGTGAAACCAGGCTCGAGCGCCACCACGGTGATCCCGAATCCGACAAGCTCGTTCGCCAGGTACCGGGTCATCTGGTTGAGCGCGGCTTTGGTGGTCGGATAGGCCGTGCCGACACCGCCTGGTTCGGTCAGTTGCGGGATCGGCCCCTCCGGGTCGAGTCCGGCGCTCGACGAGACGTTGATGACCACGCCGTGTCCGCGCTCCCGCATGCTCGGTGCTACCAGTCCGATGAACTCCCGCGGCACATTGACGTTCAACTCCACGTGAGCGCGCCAGGCCTGTGGCGTCTGGTCCCAAATGCTTTCGAATACCGGGGCGCCGGTGTTTGCGGCGTTGTTCACGAGAATGTCCACCGGACCCAGGGCCTGGACCACTTCGGCGTGGGCTCGCGCGACGCTCCCCGGTTCGAGCAGATCGGCGACGACGGCCGTGGCCGCACCGCCCTCCTGTCGGATCTGGGCGGCCGTGTCGTCGACGGTTCCCGGCAGATCGCTCCGGGGCACCTGGGTGCGGGCAACCACGGCTACGCGCGCCCCCCGCCTAGCCAGGCTCAGCGCAGCCACCCGGCCGATGCCACGGGACGCTCCGGTGACGAGTGCAACTTTGCCTTCCAGGGGCCGGCTGTCGACCGTCACAAGACTCTCCAGATCGCTCACATCGTGGATCGATGCCTCGGATTGATCTCTCGCCTAGCAGCGCTAGCGCATCACGTTGCCACCGGGATCCTTCCCCGCCGGCTGTCCAGGCGTCAAGCGTTTCCGAAAGCATTGCTTTCATTTAAAGCCAGCGTTGCTAGAGCCTGCATCGCGCCGGCTGCCCCCCGATAGTGAAAAAATGTCCGAAGTTGCCGTTGACATAGCCGGAACTTGGGTGCGATCTTCAGCACTAACGAGAGCAGTGTTCTCGTTTATCGATGATCGACCGATCCAACGATTTCGGTGGCTGAAGGGCTGCGTTGTGGTTCTGGACGTCTCGGCGAAGCTTGATCCGCGGCAGTGCGCGGTGGTCAACATGGAGTGCCAGGAAAACCTGCTGGGCCCCGACTCAGTACTGCCCGGCCTCGCCCGCACGGCTGCCGATATCGGGCTCCTGGACACCTTGGTCGAGCTCTTCGATGCGGCCCGGTCGGTGGGCGTCACGATCTATTACTGCACGGACGAGCGCCGGGCCGATGGGTTCGGGCGCGGCCCGAATCCGATCACCGATCGGAAAGGTGTCTTCCAGGGTTCGGGGATCGGCGGGCACGGCCCGGTGATGGCCCCGATCGCTCCCAAGCCGGCGGACGTGGTGTTCCGGCGCGAGCAGGGTGTCACCGGTTTCTTCGCGACCGGTCTCGATCCCTATCTTCGCAACACGGGAGTCAGCACCGTCGTTCTCACCGGGGTGTCGTTGAATATCGCGGTGCTCGGCACGGCGATCGAGGCGATGAACCACGGCTACACCGTCATCGTGCCGAGCGACGCGGTCGCCAGCGATCCTCCGGAGTACGCCGACTACGCGTTGCGGTGCACGGTGCGCAACGTCGGTTATGTGGTGCCGTCGCAGAACATCATCGACGTGTGGAACGCGTTGCGCGACTAGATGCGCGGGGCGAGCGCGAGCACCCGCGGCGAGCGGGCCAGCAGCACGACCGCGACGGCGGCGAGCGCCGCGCTCGTGGCCTGACCGGCTTGTGCCGCCATGCCCTGCTGCAGCCTCTCGCCGAGGACGAACACCCCGACCAGGGCGCCGGTCAGCGGCTGGGCCAGGACCGCGGCCGGCAGACACTGCGCGAGGTGCCCGTGGTGGTAGGCGTACTGCAGCATCAGGTAGCCGGTCAGCACAGCCAGCACCAGCGCGTACGGTTGCCACGAGCCGAACGCGTACACGCCGTGGTGCACGAATAAGGGGACCGTGGTCTTGGTCAGTCCGTCGGACAGGCCGAGCGACATCCCGGCCGCGAGCGCGAGGCCGGTAGGGCGCAGCGTCGGGGAGGGCCGGCTGAACCCGATCAGCAGTAGTGCGACGCCGACCACAGCACCGATCGTCATCAGCCACCGGCCGGCTGGTGCGGTCGCAGTGCCGCCGTGCGCATGTCCGAGCAACAGGAAGCCCCAGACGCCCGCGGTGACGACGACCGCTGCCGACCAGTCGCGCCAGCGCAACCGGTGCCGCCACCACAGCGCGGACAGCGGCAGACCGAACAGCAGGCTGGTCACGGCGATCGGTTCCACCACCAGCAGGCGTCCGGTGGTGAGGGCCGCGGCCTGCAACACGTTGCCGGCGACGAGCAAGCCGATACCGGCAGCCCACACCGGGTGACGGACCATGGCGGCGAACAACCGCTGCCCGGTGCTGCGGCGCCCCTCGGCGGTGGCCGCGGCCCGGTGTTGCAGGACGGCGGCGCTGCCGAGCAGGAACGCCGCGGCCAGGGCAACCGCGGTGGCGATCGTCACCGCTACAGCATGACGGCTAGGTCGGCTGGTTGGCGCCCTATGCACAATCCGGGCGTGGATTCTCAGCCTGTGGTCAGCCGCCGTGCTGGCGTGCGACCCCGGCGGCGAGCAGCGCCTGGACCCGTTCCTCCGCGATGCCGGCCTCCCGGAGCACCTCGCAGGTCTCGGCGCCGGGCGGCCCCGCCGGCGTGCT
>DASZVT010000089.1:0-5654 GCA_035546915.1 Mycobacteriales bacterium
CGTGCGTTCCGCGGGCCGTCCGCTACCTTCACGCCATGGCGGACGGAGCGGCACAGCTCTCCTTCTTCTCGGCGGCCGGAAGCTCTCCGGTCGTCGAGGACCTGGCGGGCGTGCTCTGCGGTCCCGGCCAGGTGGTGCGCCGCGGCAATACCGCCCGGATCAGCGTGGTACTCGTCGACGGGTGGCGGATCGCTGCCCTGCGTGACGAGCTTGCGCTGCGCGGCGTGGACGGCGAGGTCCACACCGCCGGGCCCGCGGACGGATGGTCCGGGCCGGCCGGCGCGGCGCACAGCGTCCGGACCCCGTTCGCGTCCGCACTCGCTCCGCTCGGGGCGGGTTGGGCGGATACCGGTTCCGGGAAGCGGGTGCCGAGCCCGATGCAGCTGACCGGGGGAACGTTGCGGTTGTGGTGCATCGTGTCGGGGCGACCGTGGGCCTCGGGTTTCATGCTCGGCCTGGGCGAGCGGGACGAACCGTGCTGGGAGCCGCTGGGCGCGGCGCTCCGGGAGGCCGGGCTGCTCGCGACGTTGGTCGGTCCCCGCGGCGACGGCCCGGCGTACCGGATCTTGCGTGGGCGTCGGCTCGCCCGGCTCGCTGAGCTGGTCGGCGACCCGCCGGCAGGCGCCCCGGAGGACGCCTGGCCGGGTTGACGCAGCGCGCCGAAACGGCCTCGGTGCGTATCCGAGCGCCGCGGTGTCGTACCGTCGCGCAGTACAGCCAGCACGAAACCGGACAGGAGGACGGGTGGCAGGCAAGTTGGTGATCGTCGAGTCGCCCGCGAAGGCGAAGACCATCGCGCGCTATCTCGGCGACGGGTACGTCGTGGAGTCGTCGATCGGACACATCCGCGACCTGCCCCGTAACGCTGCCGACGTCCCGGCCAGCCACAAGGGCGAGAAGTGGGCGCGCCTCGGGGTCGACGTCGACCACGGCTTCGCGCCGCTGTACATCGTCAGCCCGGACAAGAAGCAGCAGGTGGCCAAGCTGAAGGCGCTGCTGAAGACTGCGGACGAGCTGTACCTGGCGACGGACGAGGACCGCGAGGGGGAGGCGATCGCCTGGCACCTGCAGGAGACCTTGAAACCGAAGGTGCCGGTCCACCGGATGGTCTTCCACGAGATCACCCCGACCGCGATCGCGCAGGCGGTCGCGAACCCGCGGCAGCTGGACGACGCGCTGGTCGACGCGCAGGAGACGCGACGGATCCTCGATCGGCTCTACGGCTACGAGGTCAGCCCGGTGCTGTGGAAGAAGGTGCTGCCGCGGTTGTCGGCCGGCCGGGTGCAGTCGGTGTCGACCCGGCTGCTGGTCGAGCGGGAGCGCGAGCGGATGGCGTTCCGCGCCGCCGACTACTGGGACTTGGAGGCGGAGCTGTCGGTGCGCGGCGAGGTCGCGACCGGTGACCCGCGCACCGTCACCGCCACGCTAGTCGCCGTCGACGGTGCACGGGTCGCGGCGGGGCGCGACTTCGGCCGGGACGGCAGGCTGGACGACCAAGCCTCCGTCGTCGTGCTGGACGCCGTGCGGGCCGAGGCGCTCGCCGGTGCACTGGCGGGTGTCAGCGCCCGAGTCGCCGGCCTGGAGACCAAGCCGTACCGCCGGTCGCCCGCCGCCCCGTTCATGACCTCGACGCTGCAGCAGGAAGCCGGCCGCAAGCTGCGGATGTCCGCGCAGACCGCGATGCGGGTGGCCCAGCGGCTGTACGAGAACGGCTACATCACGTACATGCGGACAGATTCCACCACGCTGTCGCAGACCGCGCTGGCAGCGGCTCGGGACCAGGCCCGCCGGCTCTACGGCGACGACCAGGTTCCGGACGCACCCCGGATCTACACCCGCAAGGTGAAGAACGCGCAGGAGGCGCACGAGGCCATCCGCCCGGCCGGCGAGGCGTTCCGGACCCCCGGCGAGATCGCCGCCGAGATCAGCGCGGACGAGCTGCGGCTGTACGAACTCATCTGGCAGCGCACCATCGCCAGCCAGATGATCGACGCCACCGGCACCAGCGCATCGGTCCGCTTCACCGCGGCGGCGGCCTCGGGGGAGGAGCTGACGCTGGCCGCGAGCGGCAAGGTGATCACCTCGCCGGGTTTCCTGCGCGCGTACGTGGAGGGTGCGGACGATCCGGAGGCGGAGCTCGAGGACCGGGAACGCCGGTTGCCGGTGATGGAGGTCGGCGACGTCCTCGACACGGGCGAGATCACGCCGAAGGGTCACCAGACGCAGCCGCCGGCCCGGTTCACGGAGGCCAGCCTGGTGAAGCGGCTGGAGGAGCTGGGGGTCGGCCGGCCGTCGACGTACGCGTCGATCATGCAGACCATCCAGGACCGTGGCTACGCCTGGAAGAAGGGGAGCGCGCTGGTTCCGAGCTGGACCGCCTTCGCAGTCATCGGCCTGCTGGAGGCGCACTTCGGTCGGCTCGTCGACTACGCCTTCACCGCTTCCATGGAGGACGACCTGGACGGTATCGCGGCGGGCCGGGAGGCCGGTCGGCACTGGCTGGAGCGGGTCTACTTCGGTGCCGACACCGGTCACGAGGGTGGCCTCGCGCGCGCCGGCGGGCTCAAGAAGCTGGTGTCCGAGCGGCTCGAGGAGATCGATGCCCGCGAGGTCAACTCCATCCCGGTCGGCGTCGGCGAGGACGGTGCACCGATCGTGGTGCGCGTCGGCCGCTACGGACCGTATGTGCAGCACGGCGAACAGCGGGCCAGCATCCCGGACAACCTCGCCCCGGACGAGCTGACCGTCGACAAGCTCACCGAGCTGCTGGAGGCGCCTTCGGGGGACCGGGAGCTCGGCGTGGACCCGGATTCCGGGCTGCCGATCGTGGTGAAGTCCGGCCGGTACGGCCCCTACGTCACCCAGGTGCTGCCGGAGGGCGGCAAGGACAGGCCGGCGACCGCCAGCCTGTTCAAGACCATGACCCCGGCGGACGTCACGCTCGAGGACGCGCTGCGGCTGCTCACCCTGCCCCGCACGGTAGGCGAGATCGACGGCGAGCCGGTGACTGCGCAGAACGGCCGGTACGGCCCGTACCTGAAGAAGGGAACTGACTCGCGCTCGCTGGAGTCGGAGGAGTCGCTGTTCACCGTCGATCTGGATCAGGCGAAAGCGATCTTCGCGCAGCCGAAACAGCGGCGTGGCCGCGGCGCTGCGGCAGCGCCGCTGCGTGAACTCGGCACCGATGCGGTGAGCGGTCGGCCGGTGGTGGTGCGCGAGGGCAGGTTCGGTCCGTACGTCACCGACGGTGAGACCAATGCCTCGCTACGCAAGGGCGACGCGGTCGAGACCGTGACTATCGAGCGCGCCGCGGAGTTGCTGGCCGACCGGCGCTCCCGTGGCCCGGCGCCGAAGAAGCCAGCTCGCAAGAAGGCCGCCCCGAAGAAGGCGGCCCCGAAGAAGGCAGCAGCCAAGAAGCGCACCACTACGAAGTCCTGACCGGTGCTTCGCACCGGGGTACGGTCTGCGGCGACGTCGACGAGGAAGCCGGCGCTCGGCGGGACAGCCGGTGGAGCTTGCCCAGGTCAGGACGGGCTCGCGACTAGCATCGAACATGCGTGGACCGCCACCTTCCGCGCACGACCGCTGTGATCGCCACGCCGACCGGAGAATCGCCATCGCCGACAGCCCAGCGGACAGTTCCGGCCGCCCGCTGAGCCCGGCGGTCAACGAACTCGCCGACGTCAACGTCTCTGCGATGGGGGACGTACGGGCCGTCCTGCGGGTCCGCGACTTCCGCCGCCTGTTCGTCAGCCTGTCGCTGTCGAGCCTGGGCGACTGGCTCGGTCTGCTCGCCACCACGGCGCTCGCGGCGGCGCTGGCCAAGAGCGCGTCTGGCCAGCTGTACGCGATCAGCGGCGTGCTTGTCGTCCGGTTGTTGCCCGCCGCGCTGCTCGGCCCGCTGGCGGGAGCGTTTGCGGACCGATTCGACCGGCGCTGGACGATGGTGATCACCGACGTCGCCCGCTTCGCGCTGTTCGCATCGATCCCGTTCGTCGGTCGGCTCGACTACCTGTACGTAGCGAGCTTCCTGGTCGAGGTGCTCGGCCTGTTCTGGAACCCGGCCAAGGAGGCCAGCGTCCCGAACATGCTGCCGCGGGAGCTGCTGGAGACCGCCAACCAGCTGAGCCTGATCGTGACGTACGGAAGCGCCGCCGTGGCGGCCGGCATCTTCGCGCTGCTGTCCTCGCTGAACCGAGCGCTGGGTTCGGGGATCGGCTTCTTCCATTCGAACCCGGTCGACCTGTCGCTCTACTTCAACGCGATCACGTTCCTGATCGCGGCGATCACCGTCGCTGGGCTGTCCAGTATCGGTGGCCGCGGCGGGCCACGGGTGGCCAGCGAGGTCCAGGACGTCGAGTCGCTCGGCTTCGTCAAGATGATCGTTGAGGGTTGGCGGTTCATCGGCATCACGCCGCTGGTCCGCGGCTTGGTGGTGGGCATCCTCGGCGCCTTCGCGGCCGGCGGGGCGGTGATAGCGCTGGCCCGGCCGTACGTGGAACTCGTCGGCGGCGGCGACGCGGCCTACGGGTTGCTGTTCGGTGCCGCGTTCCTGGGTCTTGCGCTGGGCATGGGGATCGGTCCGCGGTTGCTCGGCGAGGTCAGTCGCCGTCGGCTGTTCGGTATGACGATCATGGGTGCGGGTATCTCGCTGATGGTGGTCGCGGTGCTGCCGAACCTGGCGTTGTCGCTGATCATGACGGTGGTGGTGACGACCTTCGCCGGGATCGCCTGGGTGACCGGGTACACGCTGCTCGGGCTGGAGGTCGCGAACGAGTTGCGCGGTCGGACCTTCGCCTTCGTCCAGTCGCTGGTCCGCGTTGATCTGCTGTTGGTGCTCGCCGTTGCGCCGTCGATCGCCGGTGTCATCGGACGGCACTACATCACGCTGCCGAACGATGCCCGGATCCGGGCTGACGGGGTCACCATCGTGCTGCTGGTAGGCGGCGCATTGGCGGCGCTGGTCGGTCAGTTCGCCTTCCGGCAGATGGACGACCGGCAGGGCGTGTCGATCCTGACCGAGCTGCGCGCGGGTCTGGGCATCGGCAGGGCGCAAGCGCTGCTGCCGGGGTTCTTCGTCGCCTTCGAAGGCGGCGAGGGTGCGGGCAAGTCCACGCAGTTGCGGCTGCTGGCCGAGCGGCTGCACGACGCCGGCTACGACGATGTCGTGATCACCTACGAACCGGGAGCCACCGCCAGCGGTAAGCAGGTGCGGATGCTGCTGCTCGATCCGTCCGCCACGTTGCACGCGCGGACCGAGGCGCTGTTGTACGCCGCCGATCGAGCCGAGCACGTCGCCCAGGTGCTCCGGCCGGCGCTGACCCGCGGCGCGGTCGTGCTGTCCGACCGCTACGTCGACTCGTCGCTCGCGTACCAGGGTGCCGGCCGCGACCTGGATCGCTCCGAGTTGGAGAAGCTGCAGCGGGTCGCCACCGGGGGACTGCGGCCCGACCTCACGGTCTTGCTGGACCTGTCACCCGAGGTGGGGCTGCGCCGAGTCCGGCAACGCACCGAGGGGCAGCTCGACCGGATCGAGGCGGAGTCCCTGGCCTTCCACCAGCGGGTCCGGGCCGGCTTCGTGGAACTGGCGAACCGGCGCCGGAGCCGTTACCTGGTGGTGGATGCGACGGCGGCTCCGGAAGCCTTCGCCGACC
>DASZVT010000090.1:0-18201 GCA_035546915.1 Mycobacteriales bacterium
CAACCCGGCGAGCAGCGCGAGGTTCGCGTGCACGGTGCACGCCACCTCGGGCAGAGCCGCCGCCGTGACCAGGTCGATTCCGTCCGGAACCGGCAGGCATTGCCCGACCGGGACCGCGACCCGCTCCGCATAGCCGCCGCCGGAGAGCAGCGCACAGACCTCGTCCCCCACCGTCAGTGACGTCACGCCGTCGCCGACCGCGACGACCCGCCCGCTGCATTCCAGGCCGAGGATGTCGCTTGCACCGGGCGGCGGCGGATAGTGACCTTGCCGCTGCAGCAGGTCCGCGCGGTTGACCGCGGTCGCCGCGACCTGCAGGAGCACCTCGCCGGGGCCGGGGGCCGGATCCGGGACGGTGCCCCAACCGAGCACCTCGACCCCGCCGTGGCCGTCGGTCGTGACTGCCCTCATGCCGCGTCAGCCCGTGCCGGGAACCCACTATTGGTGATACTCACACGTCGCCTTTCGTCGTATCCGTGGCCGGGTCGCGAACGTAACAGTCCCCGGGTCGCGGACGTTCCCGCCGTTGCGGACTGCTCCGGTGCTACCGCGGGCCGATCGGGGGACACTGGCCCGGTGGCCCAGCCCCTGACCGCCCGCGGCGCCCGTACCCGGGAGCTGTTGCTGTCCGCCGCTCGGCGGGTGTTCGAGCGGGATGGGTACGCCGGCGCGAGCGTCATCGAAATCACCCGCGAGGCTGGCGTCGCGAACGGCACCTTCTACACATATTTCGACTCCAAGCAGGCGATCTTCCTCGAGTTGGTGGATACCGTCATCGAGCGCATCTTCGTCTTGACCAGGCCACCGGCGGGTCTGTCGGTGACGGCCCGGATCCGCACTGCGAACAGGCAGTTCCTGGACCACTACGTCCAGGACGCCGCCTTCCTCCGAGTGATCAACGAGGCGTCGGCGGTGGATCCCGCCGTGCAGGCGGTGACCGCGGCCGCGACACGTCGGGCGACCGTACCGATCGAGCGACAGATCCGGCGGTTGCAGCAGGAGAGCGGGATCCTGCCCGGGATCTCGCCCTCCGCGCTGGCTCTGGTGCTCGGCGGAGCGGTTCAGCAGGTGGCCACGTACCTGTTCGTGCTGGGCAATGTCGAGGAGCAGGCCGTGATCGAGGATGCGCTGGTGGCGGTCTGGACGCGTGCGCTGGAACTGCCTGGCGACGGAGCCTGACCGGCTGACTCGCCCCGCGGTGACAAACTTGAGAGTACTCTCACTTTTCTGGCTGGCCGGGTTCGCAGAGTTCTCCGCGGCACTGCTGGAGAGCCCGGCCATCGCACTCGGACAAGGGGGCGGCGGATGAGAACGCAGCGACGGTGGTGGGCGACGCTGGGCGTGCTTGTGGCGACGGGGGCGCTCGTCACCGCGTGCGGATCCAGTGGCGGTTCGGCGAGCGGCACCGGGTCGAGCTCTCCGCAGACCGCTGGCTCGGCCGCGACCGGATCGGAGATCGTGCTTGGCAACGTCGGCAGCTACGGCGGCCCGCAGGCGTCTTCCGAGGGCGGTGTGCCGAAGGTCATCGACGCCTGGCAGCAGTGGGTGAACGCGCACGGTGGTGTCGCTGGCCACAAGGTTCGGGTGATCGTCAAGGACGATGCCGACGACCCGGCGAAGGCGGTCGCCGCGGTGAAGGAACTGATCGAGGCCGACCACGTCGTGGCCATCGTCGGTGCGAACAGCAACGTCGACGGCAGCTGGGCTGCCTACGCCGCGTCGAAAGGCGTACCGGTTCTCGGTGGGGCCTCGTTCGATACCCCGTACTTCACCAACGCTGATTTCTTCCCGACCGGGGCCAACCTGGTGGCAATGATCTACGGAGCGCTGGCGCTGGCCAAGTCGGTCGGCCCGACGACCGGCGTGCTGTACTGCGCCGAGGCGCCGCAGTGTGCGCAGGCGGTACCGCTGGACAAGGCGCTGGCGCAGGCCGTCGGCGTGCAATTGCCGGTGCTACTTCCGGTGTCCGCTACGGCCCCGGACTACACCGCGTTGTGCCAGAAACTGAAGGAAGCCGGGGTGCAGAGCTACGAGGTCGGCAGCGCAGCTGCGGTGGCGGTCCGGGTTGCGGAGGCGTGCAAGTCGCAGGGCGTCGACGCGGTGCAGATCAACGTCGACGGCACACTGAGCCAGGCCTGGCTGACGTCTCCGGCATTCGAGGGCACCCTGGTCTCCGAGGTGCAGGCGCCGTTCTTCCTGGACACCACCCCGGCACACAAGGAATACCGGGACGCGATCGCGAAGTACGCCCCGGACCTGGGTGCGCTGGACAACCCGAACGCCTTCTACGCCTGGGTGGGCGGCAAGCTGCTGGAGGCTGCGGTCGCGAAGGCCCCGGCCGGGCCGGTGACGTCCGCCTCGATCAAGCAGGGGCTGTACGCACTGCACGGTGAGACGCTCGGTGGGCTGGCCCCGCCGCTGACCTACACCGAGGGGAAGCCGACCATCATCAACTGCACGTACACGATCGGCATCTCCGGCGGGAAGCTGACCGCTCCCGACGGGGACAAGACCCAGTGCGCGCCGGACGCCGTGGTCAACGCGGTGGTGGCGAAGCTCGCGGGCTGACCCCCCGCTCGTGGGGGCTGCCGTGGCGGCTACTGTACGGATAGTTGACTGTTCGGCCCGGCAGACGCGGCCGGCAGGTCCGTCCCATGGAGGTCCCATCCGATGAGCCAGGTCATCCCGCTGGTCGACTACCTCGTGCTCGGCGATCAGCCGAAGCTCGTGGCTAACGAATGCACGCAGTGCGGGGCGCGCTACTTCGACCGCCGTAGTGCGTGCGCGTCCTGCAGCGGCACCGAGTTTCGCAAGGTGGACGTGCCCACCACCGGCACCGTCCGCACCTTCACCATCGTCAGCTTCGCCGCCGAGGGCGTCGACGTGCCGTTCGTCGCCGCGGTGGTCGACTGCGACGGCACCAGCGTGCGCGGCAACATCATCAACACGCCACCCGACCCGGAGCACATCAAGACCGGGATGAAGGTGAAGCTCGCAACGTACGAAGTCGGCAAGGACACAGCCGGCACCATCGCTCTGGGCTACGGCTTCGAACCCGCCGCCTGACGCTCGTTTCTGGAGGAGATGACTGTGGCTGAGAACGTTTGGATCCTCGGGATCTACATGACCAAGTTCGGCAAGCACAAGGACAAGGACAAGCTCGACCTTGCCACCGAGGCGACGCTGAACGCCCTCGCTGACGGTGGCGTCAGCATGAAGGACATCAATGTCCTGGCGGCCGGCAACCTCATCGGCGGCACCGGGTTCGGCCAGGAACTGCAAAAGCAGGTCGGCCAGACCGGTATCCCCGTCTTCAACGTGACCAACGCCTGCGCGACCGGCGCCACCGCGCTGCGCGTCGGGGTGATGTCGATCAAGGCTGGCGAGGCGGACTACGCGCTGGCGGTCGGGGTCGAGAAGCTCGCCGGGGCGGGCCTGCTCACCGGCAACACCCGCGCCGCCGAAGGCGACGTCTGGGCGCCGGACGGCCGCTACGGCGCGGTCGCCCCGCTCGACGGCCGGATCGCCACCGAGACCATGCCGGGCGTGTTCGCCCAGATCGGCCAGGAGTACGGGCACCGCTACGGCGGGACCTCGTTCGAGCTGTTCGCCCGGATCGCGGAGAAGAACCACGCGCATTCGACGTTGAACCCGCTGGCTGCCTACAGCAAGCGGTTCACTCTCGACGAGATCATGAACGACGTCATGATCGCGTACCCGAACACGCGACCGATGTGCTCGGCCAACTGTGACGGCGCGGCCGCGGCGGTGCTCGTCTCCGAGTCGAAGCTGCGTACCCTGTCGCTCGAGCAGCAGCGCCGTGCGGTGAAGATCAGCGCTTCGATCCTCACCAGCGACCCGTGGCAGGAGGCCTGCCAGATCCTGCCCGACGTCAACACCCTGACCAAGGCAGCAGCCAAGCAGGCATACGAGCAGGCGGGCGTCGGTCCCGCCGACCTCGACCTGGTCGAGCTGCACGACTGCTTCGCCACCGCCGAGCTCGTGCATTACGACAACCTCGGCCTGTGCGAGGAGGGTGGCGCTGCGGACTTCTTCAACTCCGGTGCGACCTGGCGTGACGGTAAGACCCCGGTGAACGTCTCCGGCGGGCTGGAGTCCAAGGGCCACCCGATTGCCGCGACCGGCATCGCCAACGTCTGGGAGGTCGCTCACCACCTGCGCGGCGAAGCCGGCGACCGGCAGATCGAGGGCGCGAAGGTGGGTCTCGCCCACGTCATCGGTCTCGGCTCGGCCTGCGGTGTGCACATCCTGGAGAAGGCCGCCGCCTGATCTGAGGGCAGCATCTGATTCTGGGACCTGATCCCAGCGGCTGGAGCAGCTGTTTCCAGCTCGACGCCGAGTTCGACGTTGCGGCCACGGAATGTGGCAACAACGTCGAACTCGGCGTTCTGTCTTGCGAGCAGCCCGCGTGCCGGCTGGTGAGCCGCTATAGCTCGGTGCCGACCCGCTGGGCGAACTGGTCGATCTGCTCCACAAGGCGGGACGGCCGACTGAGACTGACCAGGTCACAGATGTCGATGCCCAGGTCGGCGTAGCCCTGCAGCAGCGCGTCCGGCGCGTCGAAGCTCGCGTCGGCGACCAGTAGCAGTGCGTCGTAGTCGGTCTCGGCCTGCTCGCAGTACGCGCGTAGCCGCTCCAGCATCGCCCGGACCGCAGGCAGGCAGACCTCTACCGGGTCCCCGCCCGCTGGCACCGGTGGTGCGATCACGCACCAGCCGTCGCCGCTGCGAGCGACCCGGCGCAGCGCAGCCTCGGACGATCCGCCGAACAGCACCGGGATGCTGCCTCGGGGCGGTGCCGGCAGGAAGCTGCCGGCGACGTGCTGGTAGTACTGCCCGTTGAACGGCTTGCGCTCGCCGGACCACACCTGCCGCATCAGCGTGATGTGCTCGTCCAGCCGGGCGCCGCGGCCCTCGAACGGGACGCCGACCGCGTCGTACTCCTCGCGCATCCAGCCGGCACCGCAGCCCAGCAGTAGCCGCCCGCCCGCGAGCTCGTCGATCCCGGCCAGCTCCTTGGCCAGCAACGCCGGGTTGCGCAGTAGCGGCAGCAGTACGCGGGTGCCGAACCGGACCCGGGACGTGCTGGCGGCGATCGCTCCCAACATCGCGAGCGCGTCCAGGTACGGCGCGTCGAGCGGGAACCGATACACGCCGTCGGGGCTGCCCGGGTAGTGCCCGGTGATCTGCTCCGGCGTGAACAGGTGGTCGTAGAGCCAGACGGAGTCGAAGCCGCGATCCTCGACCGCCTGCGCGACGTCGACGACGCTTCGCCCGGTCGCGTATTTGCCAGCCTGGGGCAGGTGGATTCCGAACTTCACGCGGCCAGGCCTAGCAGTCCGCGCAGGTTGTCACTCAGGATCATCCGCTGCTCCGCCGGGCTGAACTGCTGGATGTCCGCGACGTAGTCCTTGGGCTGGTGCAACCCCTCCGGGTGCGGCCAGTCCGAGCCGAACAGCATGTGGTCGGCGCCGATGGCGTCCCGCAGCGCGTCGAAATCGTCCTCGTAATACGGCGAGATCCACAGGTGCTCGCGGAAGCTCTGCACCGGGTCCTGCTTGAACTTCTGCGGGATTTTGCCGTAGGCCGAGCGCATCCGCTTGATCAGGTGCAGCGCCCAGGTGGAGCCGGACTCGATCGAGGCCATCCGCAGCGTCGGGTGCCGGTCGAACACGCCGTGCGAGACGATCGCCGCGAGGGTGTCCTGGATCGGCCGCTCGATGTGCAGTTGCATGACCTCCGGGAGCGGGCTGGTGTCGAGCCCCTCGAACTGTCCCTCGCCCCACTTCTGGGCGATCCAGTCGTAGCCCGAATCGCCACCGTGATAGGCCACGACGATCCCGGCGTCCGCGGCGGTGGCCCAGAAGCGGTCGAACCGGGGGTCTCCCGGGGACCACGACTGCGGCCCGCTCACCACCGGTCCGGGAACCATGGCGACGAATCGGGCGCCCGCGTCGCGCACCCGTTCCAACTCGGCGACGGCGGCTTCCGGATCGACCAGTGACATCAGCGGCGCGGCGAACAGGCGATTCTGGTACGCGAAGCCCCAGTCCTCCTCGAGCCAGCGGTTGAAGGCGGTGATCAGGGCGGTCAGATCACGGGGTCGGTCGCGCAGCAGGCACTCCATCCCGACACCGGAGGTCGGGAACAGCAGGGTCGCCGCCACGCCCTGACCGTCGAGCGTCCGTAGCCTCGCGTCCCGGTCGCGGTACTCAACGACGCCGGACTGCACCTGGTCCCCGACGATCTCGCGGACCTCCTTGCCCTCCGGGTTGATGCCGCGGAAGTACTTTTCCAGTGCGCCCGGTGCGCCGACCCGGTCGAAGGCCGGGTCGATGTTCATGGTGAACAGCTTGTTGTTCACCAAAAGCCGGCGCTGGCCGCGCATCTCGATCCACTGGATGGCGCTGGCCTTCGACCGGGGCAGGTGCCGGGTGTAGGTGTCGACGGTCTCGTAGTAGTGCTCGTCGGCGTCGTACAGCGGGTAATCGACGGCAGGGACGGCGCGCTGGTCGGCGGGCGCGAGCGTGGCGGTTGTGGTCATTGCGTCCTCGGCTCGGGAGGCTGGCGGAGTGGTCGATCCACCGGGTTTCTACCCTCAGTCTAAGCCCGACACAATCGTCAGTCCGCGTTGTTCGAGCCCATCCGTCAGGTTCCCGCCGGCCACCGGGGTTCTCCCTCGCATCATCGATAGCGTGGAGCAGCGCCGTCCACCCGGACGGTAGCGGAAATCAGGGTAAGGAATAGGTCAATGGGCGTCGGCAGCTCGACCGGTACGGCGGGCAGGGTGGCCGCGGACGGCGGCGAACAGAGTGCTGCGCTCGCCGGCGTGCGCGTGCTGGATCTTGCCGGGGGATTGCCCGGTTCGATGGTCTCGATGCTGCTGGCCGACTTCGGAGCCGATGTGATCACGGTGTTGGCGTCGGATGAGCAACTGGACCGCCCGGTGCCCGAGTTCCTGTTCGCCCAGCGGAACAAGACCCTCGCGGTCGCCGATCCGGCAACCGCCGCCGGCGCGGCGTCGGTAAGTCGGCTGGCGCGGCGGGCTGATCTGGTGATCGTGGACGGGACCCGGACCGAGCTGGCGGCACGCGGGCTCGGACCGGGGGATCTGTGGTCCGGCGGCCACCCGGCGCGGGTACGGCTCTGGCTCCCGCCGTACGACGACGACGGCGGTCCGGACGTCCCGTCCAGCCCGCTGGTGCTGGCAGCCCTGTGCGGTCTGGCAGATATCCACGCGGCGAGCTGGGACCGCCCGGCGCTTCCGGTCATCCCGTATCTCGGATACCAGCAGGCCGTGCTCGGCGCCACCCAGGCGGTAGCTGCGCTGCTGCAGCGCCAGCACGCACGAATCGGGGCGGACGTCACCGTCTCCGGGCTGCATGCCGCTGCGCTGATGTTCACCGTGAATGTCGTCGACGGCGCCGGCGTGGTCCGGCCGATGAAGGCCGCCGCCGGTACGTTCCCGCACTACCGTCACTATGCCTGCGGTGACGGACAGTGGCTCTACCTCGGGGCCCTGACTCAGCCGTTCTTTCTTCGCGCGCTGGATGTCTTGGATCTGATGGACGTGATGGTCGAGCCCGGGGTGGACGGGGACTTCCTGCGGCTGATGGATCCGGCGGTCGCGGCACCGGTGATCGAACGCATCACGGACCGGTTCGCGCAGCGTCCGCGGGACGCCTGGTTGGAGGCGCTGGGACAGGCCGACGTGCCGTGCGCGCCGATCGATGACCGCGACACCTGGAAGATCAGCGACGCGGTGCGGGCGCTGGAGATGCTGCCGCGGATCCCGCACCCCGTATTGGGCGACGTCACCGTGCCGGGCCTTCCCGTGACGCTGTCGCGGACCCCGGCCCGGTTGCGTCACTTGCCGGGACGAGAGCAGCTTCGAGACCCGGACGCGTGCTGGACCGCGGAATCACCGGTCTGGCCGGTCGGATGCGGCGCCGACTCCGGCACCGACGCGGCCTCGCCGGGCGGTGGGCCGCTCGGATGGTTGCGCTGCAGCGACAGCGGTTCATTCGTCGCCGCGCCGCTCGCCGCCGCCGTGCTGGCCCGCCTCGGCGCCGACGTGGTCAAGGTGGAGCCGCCGGGCGGCGATCCGTATCGCGAGATGGGGCTCGCATTCGCGTCCGCCAACCGGGGCAAGCGCAGCGTCACGGTGAACCTGAAGTCGGCGGACGGCTGGGATCAGCTGCTCGCGCTGGCGGGACGCTCCGATGTCCTCCTGGACAACCTGCGTCCCTCTGTCCGGGGCCGGCTCGGCCTCGATGACACGGCGGCACAGGCGAATCCGGCGCTGGTGCGCTGCTCGGTAACCGGTTACGGCAGCTGTGGCCCGCTGGCTGCGGCCCCCGGGTTCGATCCTTTGATCCAGTCCCGTAGCGGCATGATGCGCGCCCAGGGAGGCTCCGACGCGCCGGTGTTCTCGGTTACGCCGGTGCTGGACGTGATGACCGGGACGCTCGCCGCGCTGGGCGTCTGCATCGCGCTGTTCGAGCGGGGCCGCAGCGGCCTCGGCCAGCACGTCGAGGTGTCACTGGCTGCGACCTCGGTGTTGGCACAGGCGGTGGAGTTGGTCGGCGTGGCCGGTCGAGTGCCCCCGCAGGTCGGCGCAACGGACTGGTCCGGGCCGGATGCCACCCACCGGCTGTACCAGTGCCGCGACGGATGGGTATTGCTTGTTGCGGGCCTGCCGGCGAGCCAGGCGGCATCGATCCTCGGTGTGGATTCGCGCACGTTGGGTGCGGACGCTGAGACGGCGGCGGTGATCGCCGACCGGGTGGCGGGGATGGAGGTCGCGGAGGTTCGCGCCCTGACGGTCGGCACCGGCGTGCACGTGGTGCCGGTGCTGCCGCGGCAGCGGCTCTTCGACGACCGGTGGTTGCGGGCGAACGGGTTCTTCACCGAGGTCCAGGACCCGTTGTTCGGGCCGGTCACGGTGGCCGACCGTTACGCGCGCTGGGCGGGGTATGACGGGTTGCTAGTGAGGCCGTGCCCATTGGTGGGGGAGCACACCGACGAGGTGCTGGGACGGTACGAGAAATGACAGGCCGCGCCGGCTCATTCCGGCCACTCTATTTGCACGGGATGGCGGGCGGGTACGTGACATGCTCTGGCTCTGGCCCGACTGCGGTGCCAGTCGAGCCAGGAGGTTGACGGTGCAAGACGCGCGCGGAATCGCTACGGATCTGGTGCTGTGCGGGATCTCGGTGCAGATCTTGCCGTTCCGGCAGCAGGTCGAGCTCGCCGCACGACATGGTTTCGACGCGATCACTGCGATCGGCGGTCTACTGCGTCGGTGCGTGGACAAGGAAGGCAAGACCCTTCCGGAGATTCGCACCATCGCAGATGATGCGGGGATCCGCATCACCGACGTGGAGGCTTCCGGCGGCTGGCTGTCTCCCGCCATCCCGGGTACCCCGCGCTGGCTGACCCCGGCATACGACGTCGCCGGCTTCCTGGAAGCAGCGGTGACCTTGGGTGCGAAGAACCTGGTCGCGGTGCACTTCGGTGCTCCCCCCGATCCCGACGTGGCGGTGGAGCGGTTCGTGGCGCTGTGCGGCCAGGCTGCGCAGCACGGCATCCAGGTGGCTTTCGAGTTCCCTGCGTTCGCCACGATCCGCGATGTCGCAGCCTGCTGGGACATCGTGCGCGCGGCGGATCAGCCCAACGGCGGTCTGCTGATCGACAGCTGGCACCACTACCGCGGCGGTGGTGACGACGAGGTGCTGCGGTCGATCCCGGGCGACCGGATCTTTTCGGTCCAGCTCAGCGACGGGCTGGCCGAGCCGCAGGGAAGCCTGATCGAGGATGCTGCCGGTCGGTTGCTCCCCGGCGAAGGGGCGTTCGACATACCGCGCTTCCTGGACTTGCTGGCCGGCAACGGAGTCCGCTGCCCTGTCGGCGTCGAGATCTTCGACCGCGCGGGCCTGGAATCGGACCCGGATCGCACCGTCGCGGGCATGGCCACCGCCATGCGGGAGGTTCTGGGCATCGCCCCGGCCGCATCCTGACCGGCCCGACGGCCGCGACAGCTGCGCCGTAACTGTAAGGTGTACACTGGGAGGGCTGGTGATGGAGACACGCAAGGTGGGCGGCCTCGATGTACCTGTCGCCGGCGTGGGTTGCAACCAGTTCGGCCCGTCCGCGGACGCCCAGCAGACCGGGCGGATCGCCGGGACGGCGCTCGACGCGGGCGTCAGCTTCTTCGATACCGCAGATGAATACGGGCCGGAGGGCCTGTCCGAGGAGTAGCTGGCAAGGTCACCGTCGTCGAGCCACGCTGACCGCACCTGCGGGCACCGAGAAGGTCTGTGTCAGCTAACCCCGGGCGCGTGACCCATATGGTGCGGGGCTGGGCCTTGGGGACCTGGGCACCTGCCGCCGCACCGACCGGGGAGCACCGATGGGATACGGATTCCACCTGCCTTTCGACGACGTCGCGCTGCGCGACTGCAAGCCGCTGCTCGACGAGGTCGCCCGGCTCGGGTACTCGGAGGTCTGGAGCGCGGAGGCGACCGGTCAGGACGGGCTTACGCCGTTGGCTCTGGCCGCTGCCTGGCAACCGGCCTTGCGCGTCGGCGTGGCGATCCTGCCCGCGTACACCCGCGGACCGGCGCTGATGGCGATGAGTGCGGCCGCGATGGCCGATGCGTCGCCAGGAGGGTTCAGCCTTGGTATCGGGGCGTCGTCACAGCCGATTGTCGAGTCCTGGAACGCGATCGAGTACGACCGGCCGTACGCGCGGGTGCGGGACACGGTGCGGTTCCTGCGGCAGGCGCTCACCGGTGAACGGGTCGAGCAGGAGTACGAGACGTTCACTGTCCGCGGATTCCGGATGGATCGGCCGCCGGTGGAGCTGCCCACCTTCCTCATTGCTGCGTTGCGACCGCAGATGCTGCGGCTCGCCGGTCGGGAGGCGGACGGGACGATCCTCAACTGGCTCTCCGCCGGTGATATCCCGACGGTGGCGCGCGAGGTCGGTCCGGACCGGCAGCTGGTCACGAAGGTGCTGTTGTGTCTTGAGCCGGACGAGACGTTCTTGCCGATGATCCGGCGGATGGTGGCCGCCTACCTCAACGTCGAAGGCTACGCGAAGTACCAGCAGTGGCTCGGTCGGGGCGAGCTGCTGGCTCCGATGTGGGAAGCGTGGGCCGCGGGAGACCGCCGCGCCGCGCTGGAAGCAATCCCGGATGCGCTGATCGAAGAACTCTTCGTCTTCGGTAGCGCGGCGGAGTGCCGCGCCGGCATCGCCAAGTACGTCGACGCGGGCGTCACCACACCGATCATCTGTCCGGTGGGTGGCGGGGCCAGCGCGGCCGACACGATGCGCGCGCTGGCCCCGTAGACCTGTCAGGTCTGCAGGTCGAGCACGGCGTCGGCGGCGGCGGCAAGTTCGCTCTGCCAGGAGTCCGGTGGAACGAACGGCCGGATGACGAACTTCGAGAAGCCGACGTCGATGTACTCCCTGAGCAACGTACGCAGCGCATCGAGGCTGGTCGGGACGAGGCGCGCGATGTCGTCGCTCCCGGCCCGCCGCGTGATTCGGGCGAGGGCCGCTTCGCTCAACGGGCCGTGGCTGTAACCGATGCTCACGCCGAAGTGCTCGGGGCTGATGGTGCGACCTTCCGCGGCCGCGACACGCTCGATCACGTCGCGGCCGGCGGCGGCCTGCGCGGGCGTGCACAGGGACGGGAGCCAGCCCTCCCCGAGTCGGCCGCACAGCTCGAGCGAGCGCGGTGCGATACCACCCAGCCAGAACTCGAGGGGTTGCTGTACCGGCAGCGGCGCGAGCCGCACATCCGTGAAAGAGGCGACGTCACCGCGGTGCGTCACCGTGTCGCCAGCTAGCAGTCGGCGCAGCAGTGGGAGCGCCTCCTCGATCGCGCCGCGGCGTGCGGCCAGCGGGAGCCCGATCGCCTCGCGCTCCGGGGGCTGGTTGATCCCGGAGACGAAGGTGACGAGCAGCCGCCCTTCGGAGAGCGCGTCGATGCTGGCCAGTTGCTTGGCGAGACGGACCACGTTTCGGCCTGGGAGCAGCATCGTGGTGCCGAGCTTGAGTCGCGGGTGGTGACGGGCCGCCCAGCTGAGCGCGACGACCGGGTCGAGGCCGTCCCCGGTGAGCAACTCGGAGAACCAGATCGAGTCGAAGCCGTGCTCGACGGTCGCATCGAGGATCTGGGTGAGCGCTGCCGGTGTCGGCGCGCCCGCGCCGACACCGATGCGGATCTTCACCGGGGCTCCCTTCAGGGGCGGCGCGCGAACGCGCACGATCCGGGTGAGCCGGCTGCGGCCGGCGACTGGGTCACACGCTAGCTGGCACCGACTTTGTCGGGTTGCGCCCGCTGCGAGCGGGGTTGTGCGACATGAGCGTTGCCGGGGCAACCGCCATGTCGCACGGTCGAGTGCCTCCGGGCAAGATCGCACTGACCGGGGTGTCCGGCAAGTGCTGCGAGGAAGTACGGTGGCGTGCCCGGCGGGATGGGCCCAGACAGCAAAGGCGGCGCGCATGTTGGCCTTCCACCACGTGAACCTTGCGGTCCCGCCCGGCCGGATGCAGGAAGAGATGGACTTCCTGGTGCAGGTGCTCGGCTTGCGCCGGGTCGTCCCGGACGATTCCTTGGCCGGGTTGGACGTGCGTTGGTTCGAGTTCCCGACTGGTGGCCAGGTACATCTGAGCGAGGATCCCGACTTCGTGCCGTCCAGCCGAGCCCATGTCGCGGTCCGGGTCGGGCCGGACCTGGACGCAGTCGAGGGCCGGGTCCAGCGAGCAGGGCTGAAGACCAAACGTTCCGCATTCTCCGGGGGTGCTGTCGTCTTCTGCACCGATCCCGCGGGTAACCGCTGGGAGCTGCGCGACGTCCCGGACTGAGCTACCCGCAGTCGCGGCGTCGCGTACCGCGCAAGTACCCTCGGACCCGTGGTGACGAGCGGCCTGCCCCCGACGGAAGCGCAACCCGCACCGCTGGACCCGCTGACCCGCTGGGCGCGGGAGGCCGGCGGCAAACCCGCGGTGATCCTCGGCGACACGACGCTGCGCTACGACGAGTTGGAGGCTGCCGCGACCCGGGTGGCCCGGGGCCTGCACGCGCTCGGTGCCCGGCCAGGCACGCGGGTGCTGTGGTGCGGGACCAACGCGGTCGAGTTGCTCCAGGTGGTGCACGCCTGCCGGCTGGGTGGCTTCGTCTCCGTGCCGGTCTCCTTCCGCGCCACCGCGCACGAGATGGCGCACATGATCCGGGTGGCCGAGGGCGTGGTCCTGGTCGCCGACAGCGACCGGGTCGGCACCGCCGTCGAAGCGTGCCGGCAATTGCCGGCTCCGCCGCGAGTCGTCGGCTACGGCGCGCCGGCGCCAGGGCACCGGGAGGTGACCTCCTGGCGGGAGATGCTCGATGCCGGGGCCGACTCGCCGGTCGCGGTCGCCGGCACCGGGGCGGCATCGGTGATCATGTTCACGTCCGGGACCACCGGACTGCCGAAAGGCGCGTTGCGCAGTTCCCTCGACACCCGTGCGGCAACGGCCCTGACCGACGAGCTGGGGCTGGGCGGTAGCGATGAGGTTCACCTGTGCGCCGGGCCCTTCTACCACGCCGGGCCGATCCGGTGGACGACGCTGGTGCAGGCCAGCGGCGGAACCGTCGTCGTGATGCCGCGCTTCGACCCGGACGAGTGGTTGCGGCTGCTCACCCGGTACCGAGTGACCTCGTCGTTCGTCGCCCCGACGATGCTCAAGCGCATCCTGACGGCTCCCGGCATGGCGGATCTCGACCGCAGCGCGCTCGCGCTGCGGTGTCTGATCATCAGCGGCAGCCCGGCGCCGCAGAGTGTCAAGGAGGCCACGGCTCAGGCCTTCGGTGACGTCCTGTACGAGTGCTACGGCTCGACCGAGACCGGTACGAACACGCTGCTGCGGCCGGAGGACCAGCTACGCAAGCCCGGCTCGTGCGGCCGGCCGATCGCCACCATGCGAGTGCGCATCCTGGATGCCCACGACCAGCCGGTGGGGCCGGGCGTCGCGGGCGAGGTGTACATCCATTCGCCGATGACGATCGACCGTTACGTCGGCACCGACGAGCAGTTGCGCAGCGTGGACGGATACGTCAGCGCCGGCGACCTCGGCTATCTGGACGAAGACGGCTACCTGTTCCTGGTAGACCGCCGCAACGACACCATCGTCAGCGGCGGTGTGAACGTGTACCCGGCAGAGGTGGAGGCGGCCCTGCACGCGCACCCGGACGTGGCGGACGTCGCGGTGTTCGGAATCCCGTCGCAGGAGTGGGGCGAGTCGGTGCACGCGGTCGTCGAGCCGGGTCCCGGAGCCGAGCTACGAGGTGAGAGCCTCGCGGCCTTCGCGCGACGGACGCTCGCGTCGTACAAGGTGCCACGCAGCTGGGAGTTCCGGGATCAGCTGCCCCGCAACGATTCCGGCAAGTTGCTCAAGCAACAACTGCGCGCTCCTTTCTGGAAGGCCGGCACGGTGGCGGACGTCGTCCAGTCCTGACCACCACGCCCTGTCCATCGATATCCGTATACTCATCCTGGACTTGATCGTGGTGAGCAGGTAGGACGGAGGAAGTGCGGTGGGTGATCTCCTGGTGCGGGGTGGCATCGTGGTGGATGGGACCGGCGCGCCCGCGTTCCCGGCCGACCTGCGGGTGCGTGACGGCCGGATCGTCGAGATCGCCTCGGGACTGCGCGCCGACGGGGAGACCGAGCTGGACGCCGGTGGCGCGTACGTGTCGCCCGGTTTCATCGACACGCACACCCACTTCGACCCGTCCCTGTTCTGGGATGACAGCTGTGACCCGATGCCGCAACACGGAGTGACGAGCGTCTTGTACGGCAACTGCGGCCTGTCGCTCGCCCCGATCCGTCCCGGTGCCGGCGCCGACGTGAGCAAGCTGTTCTGCTACATCGAGGACATGCCGGAAGCGGCGTTTGCTACCGCGATCCCGTGGACGTGGTCCAGCTACGGCGAGTACGCCGATGCGATGCGAGCCCGGACCTTCTCAGTCAATGCGGCAGGGATGGTCGGGCATTCGATCCTGCGGCTGTTCGTGATCGGCGACGAGGCGTGGGAACGCCCCTCGACTCCCGAGGAGCGGGCGCGCATCGCCGAGCTGCTGCGCGCCAGCCTGCGCGGCGGCGCGGTCGGGATGTCGTCCTCCCTCGGCTTCGACGAAGACCGCAGCAAGCGGCCGGTTCCCAGCCGGGTCGCGGACGACGAGGAATTCCGCGCGCTGCTGGAGGTGCTGGCGGCCGAGCGGGGCTTCCTGCAGTTCATCCCGAGTCCGATCCCGAAATACATGACCCGCGACGTCGAGCGGATCGCGAACCTGTCGCGCGGACTGGATCTGGTGCAGACCTGGATCAACATCTTCGTGAACGACCAGCGGCTGGACATCGCGCCCTCGCTGATGGAGTTCGCCGCGGGACTGCAACGGTCCGGCGTGCGGACGTACCCGCAGGTGTCGCCGCGGACGCTGGACATTCAGGTGAACTGGCAGGGCGGCATGTCCTTCTACACGCTGGGGAAGAGCTGGCACCCGATGGTGCAGGCCGACCCGGCGGGCAAGCGCCGGATGCTGCAAGATCCAGCCTGGCGCGCCGCAGCACGCGAGGAGTGGGAGTCCGTCCCGTTCACCATGATCCGGCACCAGTTGCCGGAGAACATCCGGTTGGTGTCGGTGACCAGACCGGAGAACGAGGCGTGGGTGGGCAAGTCGCTGGCAGACTTGGTTGCGGCGCGCGGCGGCCATCCGTCCGACGTGCTCGCCGACTGGCTGCTGGAGAACGATCTGAAGCCCGGGATCGTGGGAACCGGTGTGGCCAACGCGGATCCGGATGCGGTGGCGGCCACGCTGCAACATCCGGCCACGATCATCTCCAACAGTGACGCGGGTGCGCACGTGCAGATGATGTGCGCGGCCGGCGACACCACGCTGCTGCTCACCCGGCACGTCCGTGATCGGGGCGATCTCAGCCTGGAGCAGGCGGTATGGGAGATCACCGGACGGCAGAGTGAGCTGTTCGGTTTCACCGACCGGGGCATCCTGCGTCCCGGTGCGATCGCCGACCTGACGGTCTTCGACCTGGACGAGTTGCACTGGGACCAGGACACCTTCGTGCACGATCTGCCCGGCGACGCCCCCCGATTGCGCCGTCCAGCAGGCGGTTTCCGGTACACGGTCGTCGACGGAGTGCCGACGCAGGTCGCCGGCGAGGTCACCGGCGACCGCCCAGGCCGGCTGCTCGACGGGCGCGACTAGCGGCCGCGGCGCAGGCGGCGCACCGCTAGCGTGCGAACAGTGCCTCGGCGTTGCCGCGCATGATGGCGCGTTGGGTGGCCGGGTCCAGCGGGTGGAGTAACTTCGCGAAGTCGGTGGGTTCGGCGATCCCCTCGGCGTGCGGGAAGTCCGAGCCCATCACCAGCGAGTCCGTGTGTCCCAGGTTCGCCGCGATCCAGGGGATGTCGTCCTCCGGATACGGCGCGACCCGAATGTGCCGGCGGAAGATGGCGCTGGGCCGCTCGGTCAGCTGACCGCCGATCCATGGGCCGTTACGGCCCATGCCACGGCTCTTGTCCATGTGCGTGACGAAGTGCGGCACCCATGACGCGCCGTGCTCCGCGACCAGCACCATCAGGTCCGGGTAGCGCCCGAACAGGTTGTCGAAGATGAGTGCGGAGAGGGTGTCCATGATGGGGCGCTCGCCGTAGACGTTGTTCCACTGCCAGGCCGACATGTGCCAGGAGGCCGGGTCCGGGTTCAGTCCCCATGCGGGTGAGATCGCGTCGAAGTACCAGAACGGCATGATGTGGAACGCCACGGTGGCCTTCGCCTCGGCCAGCCGGCTCCAGATCGGGTCGAAGTACGGGTCGCCGGGGGAGCGCCCGTACGCGGGTCCGGTCGGGATCAGCACGACCTTCGCACCGCGGGCGAGCACGGCGTCGGTGAGCTCGACGGCCTTGTCCCGGTCGCGCAGCGAGAGCACCGCGGTGGCATACAGCCGGTCGTCGTGGTCGAACCCCCAGGTCTCGTCGTACCACCGGTTGAACGAGTGCAGGTTCGCGTACAACGCGTCGGTGTCCTGCACGTAGTGCTCCGCGGCGAGTGCCTGCCCCGCCGGGAAGAGGACCGCCTTGTCCACCCCCTGCTCGGCCATCAGCCGCAGCCGCGGTTCGCGCTCGAGGTATTCCGGCCGGATCGGCTCCGGCTGATAGGTCTCCTCCGGGTTGCCGGAGGCCATCTGCTTGAGCATCTCCTTGAGCGTGCCCGGCCGATAGGCCAGGTCGAACCCGAGGCCCTGTTCGCTGTTGAACGTTGCGATCCGGTGCCCGGCCAGGATCACCTCCTGGCCGGCGCCGTTGCGCACCGGCATCACGGCCCGGTCCCGGTACTCCTCCGCCAGATACCGGGTGAATGCGTCCCGCGGCTCGTAGCAGTGCGTGTCGCAGTCGAAGATCCCGTAGTCCAGTGTGGTCATGACCTCTCCCGTGCCACCCCAGCAAGCCGTATTTAAGTATAAGAAATCTGCTGCGCCGGTCAATGGCGGGGCGCCGGCGTACCGTGCGAGAAGGCGGTACAGCCGGCTGCACTATGTTTGCGGGCATCCGTCGCCCGGTGTGTCCGGGTGCCAGGTGCGGTGATACGGGCGGGAGTGCGTGGATGAATCTGCCTTTCACGATGCGTCCGACTGGTTGGTTCCAGGTTGGCTGGAGTGCGGAGATCCCGGTCGGCGGTGTGAAGCCGTTGAGGTATTTCGGCCGGCACCTGGTGGCGTTTCGTACTGAGGCGGGCAGCGTGACGGTCCTGGATGCGCATTGTCTGCATCTGGGTGCGCACCTGGGTTACGGCGGGAAGGTGTGCGGGGAGTCGATCGCGTGCCCGTATCACGGCTGGGAGTGGGACGGGCAGGGCCGCAATGTGCGGATCCCCTACATGTCCCGGCCGCGGCCTTCGGCGCAGCGGTTGCGGTCTTGGCCGGTGCGCGAGCAACACGAGATCGTGTTCGTCTGGCACGACCCAGCCGGTGGGCCGCCGCGTTGGGAGCCGCCGGACGTGTTCGCGAGCTTCCCCCGGGAGGGGGCGGAGACGCCGGAGGCGTACTACCCGGCCTACCCGCAGGCGGTGCAGACGTATCAGGGTGAGGCGGTGCACCCGCAGCAGACGTTGGA
>DASZVT010000091.1:0-13313 GCA_035546915.1 Mycobacteriales bacterium
CCCCCCCCCACGCCTGTCCGGTCCCGGCAGCTCGTCCCCGGGTGGCGGCTCGCTGGGGTCTTGGTCGATGACCTCCCCTTCGATCACGGTGGGAGCCTCGCGCCGGCTAGATCGGTTCCGGCGCCCCTGGCGGCTGCGGCCGCGCCGGCCCCGCCGCAGGATCAGCAGCGCCAACAAGCCGCGAAACGGGATCCTGGTCAACGGGAACACCAGGAGCAGCCCCAGTGCGTCCGTGATGAAACCCGGAACCAGCAGCAGCGCTCCCCCGACAGCGAGCAGCCCGCCGTCGATGATCGGACCGGTGGGCGACCGGCCGGAGTTGACTGTCTGCCGTAGCCGGCGCAGCGTGCGCGATCCCTCGCGCCGTACCAGTGCCGCCCCGACGAAGCTCGTCACCACCAGCAGGAGGACCGTCAGCGCGACGGACGTGGCGCGCGCGACCAGCACGATGACGTACAACTCGGCGACGACGAGCGCGACGAACCCGGCCAGGACGGTCAGGAGCATCGGTCATCGCCTCGAGATGGCCGACACCGGGGCGCCTGACTGCGGGCGAACTCGCCGCTCGATCCCCCATCGGGTCACCCGCCAGAGTGCCTCGGCCACGATCGCGTGGCTCATCTTCGAGTAACCGAGTTCTCGCTCCACGAAGGTGATCGGGACTTCCAACACCCGGAAACCGGACCGAACGGCCTGCCAGACGAGATCGACCTGAAAGCAATAACCCTGAGAGGCAATCTGGCCGAGCGGGATGCTGCGCAGCACGTCCGCGCGGTAAGCCCGGAAGCCGCCGGTGGCATCGGACAGTGGCAGACCTAGGACCCAGCGCACGTAGGTGTTGCCGCCGCGGGAGAGCAGCAATCGGGACAACGGCCAGTTCTGTACTTCCCCACCGGTCCGCCAGCGGCTGCCCAGAACCACGTCCGCGTCGCGCAGCGCGGCGAGCAGGCGGGGCAATTCCTCCGGCTGGTGGCTCCCGTCTGCGTCCATCTCCACCAACGCCTCGTAGCCACGGTCGAGTCCCCAGCCGAAGGCAGCGACGTAGGCCGCGCCAAGTCCCTCCTTGCGCGCGCGGTGCAGTACGTGCACCGCCGCATCCCGTGCCGCGATTTCGTCGGCGATCCGCCCCGTGCCGTCCGGGCTGTTGTCGTCGACGACAAGCACGTCGGCCTCGGGGACGGCAGCACGCAGCCGGGTGACCGTTCCGGGCAGCGTGTCCCGCTCGTCGTAGGTGGGAATGCAGACCAGGACCGGCGTCACCCCCCCAGCCTGCCTTGTCACCCGAGTTCGGGCAGCGCTGGGGTACCTGCCACGCCGGCGTGAGCGGGGTCAGGACCCGGCCAGCCTTCGGACCGGCGCGCCACCGACCGGGTGCCGGTACCGCGCCGTTGTCTACTGGACGACCGGGTCCTTCCCGCCTCGTGTCTCTTCGCGAACGGCTGCCGCACATCCGCGCGACGGTGCATGTGGCCGGCCTGGCACCGAATCCGGCACCTGCCCCCGTCGACGGTCACTGCCGTTGTCGAACCCGAGACGGGCGGAAGGCTACCGACGCCCAAGCCGTGGCTGTCAACGCCCGTCTGACCTGCGGAAATGTCCGTTTTCGCAGATGGGGGCCGGATACCGGCAGCGAGAACAATCATGGCGTTCTCGGCGCGCCGCCGTAGACGCGCCGAACGCTGCGGACAGGCCGGGGCATCGTTGCGCCTCAGCGCACCGCGTCGGCGAAGGTCGTGTGAAAACGGAACGCGCTGCCTATGGCGTCACGCGGAGCGACACCTCGCGCGAGGTCCGCGGCGAGCCGCCGGGCAGCGGTCGCAGCGTGATCGGTCGGTAGCACGGCGCCATCGGCGGTCGGGACCGGCGCGGTGACTGTCGGCGCGCTGCGCCGGACCCCGGTGCTGCGAGACGCTGTGGATGGCGCGGCAGCTTCGGCCGGATGGCTTCGCGCAGGCGCCGGCGCGGATGCCTGCTGCGGAGGTGGCGCTGCGGCAGCGACGGTGGCGCCACCTGCGCAGCCGGCGCCGCTAGGCCGCCGGAACACCTCGTCGACGTACAGCACACCGGACGGGCTGACCGCTGTTCCGATGCCGATCTCCGTGTAGCTGGTGCTGAGCAGGTTCGCGCGGTGGCCGGGACTGGCCACCAGCGCCTGCTGGACACCCGGCTCGGACGGCCCGGCGCCGATGTTCTCGCCGATGGCGGACCATCCGCTGACCTGGCCGGCCAGGCCCGGGTTGTGCTCGAGGCTGTCCTGCGCGGCCAGGTGTGCCGCCCAGTTGCGGGCGACTGCGTTCAGGTCGGCACAGACGCGGTATGCCGACAAGCCGCTGCTGGCCCGTAACGCGTTCGTGTCCTGTGCGAACGCGCTCTCGCCGGGTCCGGCGATGGCAGTGGGTGCGAGTAACAACACTCCAGTAACGGTCAGGGTCGTGGTGATGGCAGCGAGGGCGCTGCGTCGGCTCCGGTGCTGGAAGGGCACATGTCTCCCGGGGTCGGCGGTCAGGTCGCGGCTCGTGAGGGTCGTCGAGCCAGGGCCATAGTGCCAGATCAGGTCACCCGGTTGGCGTAGCCCGGAGGCCGACAGGCCACGGCCCGGGCGGGGTGATCTCCGTCCGGGCCGGGTGCTCGACGAATCTAGCGGATCCGCCGAACGGTGCCGTCGGCCTCGCGTACCCACTGCGCCGCCGTCCCGATCTCCACCGCGGACGGCGAGGTCGAGGTCGGCGGTACCGAGACCGTGGGACTCGGGACCGACTGGGATCCGGCCGCACCCTTAGTGCCGTGTGCGGCCAGAGCCGGAGCACCTGCGCCGAAGATCACCGCCCCGCACAGGGCGATGCCTGCGAGCAGGCGCCGGGTCTTGCTGTTCATTTCTGCTCCCGCCCGTCGATGTTTCGACGCGCGAGCCGGTCACGCCACGCACTCCCCGCCGGGTCTAGGCGTCCGAATCGTCTCCGTGCCGCGACCGCTTGGCGGCCGCGGTCGGTGGGGACCCGGCGGATCAACATGTCTCGCCTGTCCCGGGGAACCGGGACGCTGTCGGAATCGGCGTTTCAGGTGGATTCCTTGAGCAGTTCAGGGCCGGGCGAGCTGCCGCCCGATCACCATCCGCTGCACCTGGTTGGTTCCCTCCACAATCTGCAACACCTTCGCCTCGCGCAGGTAGCGCTCGACCGGGTGGTCCTCGACGTACCCGGCGCCACCGAGTACCTGCACCGCGTCGACCGCCACCCGCATCGCGGTGTCGGTGGCCAGCAGCTTGGCCTGCGCCGCCACCAGCGAGTACGGCTTCCCGCTGTCGCGCAGTCGCGCTCCGTACAGGTAGAGCTGGCGGGATGCCTCGATCTGGGTGGCCAGGTCGGCCAGCAGGAACGAGACGCCCTGGAAGTCGATGATCGGCTGACCGAACTGCTGCCGTTCCCGGGCATAGCCGACCGCGTAGTCGAAAGCGGCCTGCGCAACGCCGACCCCGCAGGCCGCGATCCCCAGTCGACCTCCATCGAGCGCTGACATCGCGATCCGGAAGCCCTCGCCCTCGGCTCCGATGAGCCGGTCCGCGTCGACCTCGGCGTCGTCCAGCGCGATGACCGCGGTGTGCGACGCGCGCATGCCGAGCTTCTTCTCCGGCGGTTGTGGATGCAGGCCCGGCGTGTCGGACCGGGCCAGCAGGCAGGAGATACCGCCCGCGCCAGCCCCTCCGGTCCGGACCATCAGGTTGTAGAAGTCCGCGATGCCGCCGTGCGTGACCCAGGCTTTCTGCCCGGTCACCCGGTACGGGCCGGTGCCGTTCCGCACAGCCCGGGTGCTCAGCGCCGCGGCGTCGGAGCCGGACGACGGTTCGGACAGGCAGTACGCCCCGAGCAGGTCGCCGCCCACCATGTCCGGAAGCCACCGCTCCCGCTGTGCGTCGGAGCCGAAGGCGGCCAGCGGGAAGCAGGCAAGGGTGTGCACACTCAGTCCCAGGCCGACCGCGAGCCAGGCGCTCGCCAGTTCCTCGATCACCTGCAGGTAGACCTCGTAGGGTTGCCCGGCACCGCCGTACCGCTCGTCGTACGGCAGTCCGAGCAGACCGGCCCTGCCGAGAGTGCGGAACGTCTCCCGGGGAAACGCGCTGCGTGTCTCGAAGTCGGCCGCGATCGGGCGCAGTTCGCCGTCGGCCAGGTCGCGGGTCAGCGCGAGAAGTGCCTCGGCTTCGGGAGTCGGAAGCGTACGTGTCACGGTCATGCACGGATAGTACGAGTGGCTCCAGCGCCGCCGTATCCCAGTTCCTGGCAGGCTGGGCGCATGCCCGGTCAGTTGATGCTGGTGGATTCCGCGTCGTTGTGGTTCCGCGCCTTCTATGGCGTTCCGGTGACGGTGACCTCGCCGGACGGGCAGCCGATCAACGCGGTACGCGGCTTCCTCGACCACCTGGCGCGCCTCCTGCACGAGCACCGGCCCGGTGGGTTCGTCGCATGTCTCGACGTGGACTGGCGACCGACGTTCCGCGTCGAGGCGGTGCCCACGTACAAGGCGCACCGGGTAGCGGTCGCGGCGGGTGAGGACGGCGATGCGGACCTGGAGGAGGTGCCGGACGAGCTTTCCCCCCAGGTGGAGCTGATCGTGCAGGTGCTGGAGGCGATCGGCCTGGCCACGGCCGGAGCCGCGGGCTACGAGGCCGACGACGTCATCGGCACCCTCGCCGCGCGATCTGCCGTACCGGTTGACATCGTGACCGGCGACCGCGACCTGTTCCAGGTCGTGCGGCCGGGTGTGCGCGTGCTCTATACCGTGGACAAGGGCCGCCCGTACGACGACGCCGCAGTCGCGGCCAAGTACGCGATCCCGCACGCGGCGGCATATGCCGACTTCGCCCTGCTGCGCGGCGACCCGAGCGACGGGCTGCCCGGGGTGCCCGGAATCGGCGCGAAGACGGCGGCGGCATTACTCACCGAGTACGGCACCCTGGGTGCGCTGCTGGCCGCACTGGACCGCGGCGAACGCGTTCCCGCCGGGCCGAAGCTGGCAGCAGCACGGGACTATCTGGCGGCAGCCGAGCCGGTGATGGCAGTCCGCACCGACGTCGTCCTTCCCCGGATCGACCCGGCGTTGCCGACGGCACCGGCCGACCCGGACGCGCTGGCCATGCTGGTCGCCCGCTACGGGCTAGCAGCACCGGTCCGGCGGCTGAGTGCGAGCATTCGCGACTGCGCTGCCGGCTGAGGCGGCGCACCGGGTCCGCGCTGCTTTCTCGGGTCGCGGCCTTCTTGCGCCTCCGGTTTTTGTGCCTCTAGCCAGGGCGCGAAGCGCAAGAAAACCGGAGGCGGCGTCAATGTCGGGCGTCGGTGCGTCAGATCGGTTCGACGGCAGCCGTGTGCTGCGCCGCCGCTGGCGACTGTGCCGCTGCAGCCTGTTCCAGTCCGGACCGGTTCCCGAGCCGCAGCTCACGCAGGAACAACGTGCACAGGAAGGCCAGCACAGCAAGGCCGGTCGCGACGAGGAACGTGAGGTCCAGCGCGTCCGAGAAGGCATGCAGCACTGCGCCGTGCAGTGGCTCCGGCAGGCGCTGAACGGCGTCGACCTGGAAGCTGCTCCCGCCGATTCCGTGCTCTGACGATCCGATGTGGTGGATGCCATCGGTGAGCCGGGTCGTGAACACCGCGCCGAGGACCGCCACGCCGATCGCGCCACCCAGCGACCGGAAGAAGGTCGTTGCGGAGGTCGCGGTGCCGAGATCCTTGTAGTCCACCGCATTCTGTACCGCCAGGGTCAGGTTCTGCATGCAGCAGCCCAGGCCGAGTCCGACCACCAGCATGTACAGCGACAGCAGGCCGAACGAGGTGCCGGCATCGATCGTCGACATCAGCAGCATCCCGACGGTGAGAATCACCGTGCCCGCGACGACGAAGCCCTTGTAGCGGCCGAAGTGGCTGATCAGCCGACCGCTACCGATCGATGCGGTGAGCACGCCGACCATCAGCGGGAGCATCTGCAGGCCGCTCATCGTCGGACTTGAATCGTGCGTGACCTGCAAGTACTCCGGCATGTACACGACGACGCCGAACATCGCCGCTCCGATGATGAAGCAGACGATCCCGGAGACGGTGAAGACGGCGTTGCGGAACAGGTGTAGCGGCAGGATCGGCTCCGCGGCGCGGTGCTCGACCAGTACGAAAATCGCCAGCAGGGCAACCGCGGCGACGAGCAGACTCACGATGGTGAATGACCCCCAGGCGTACTCCTGGCCGCCCCAGACCGTGGCGAGCAGCAGCGCCGAGACGCCGCCGACCAGCAAGCCGGCACCGCTGTAGTCGATCGACGGCTCGCGCCGGACGTGCGGTAGCCGCAGCACCACGCCCGTCACCGCGAAAGCCACAATGCCGATGGGCACGTTGACGTAGAAGACCCAGCGCCAGGACAGGGAGTCGGTGAAGAAGCCGCCGATCAGCGGGCCCGCCACCGACGACAATCCGAAGACGGCGCCGAAATAGCCCTGGTACTTCCCGCGCTCGCGTGGACTGATGATGTCGCCGATGATCGCCAGCGCCAGCGAGATCAGGCCGCCCGCGCCGAGCCCCTGCACTGCCCGGAACGCCACCAGCTGGCCGATGTTCTGGCTCAGGCCGCACAGCGCCGACCCCACCAGGAACACCACGATGGCGAACTGGAACAGGGCCTTGCGCCCGTACAGGTCGGAGATCTTCCCGTACAACGGTGTACTCGCGGTGGAGGTCAGCAGGTAGGCGGTGACCACCCAGGACAGGTGAGTGCCGCCGCCGATGTCGGAGAGGATCGATGGCAGCGCGGTGCTGACGATCGTCTGGTCCAAGGACGCGAGCAGGACGCCGAGCATCAGCCCGCCGAAGACCAGCAGGATCTGTCTGTGGGTCAGCAGCGGCTCCTGATCGGACCCGGTGGTCGCCACCGGAGCAGTCGCCGTCATGAGGACACCTCGAAGCGAGGACACGGCCCGCAGGGCCGGCCCGGAGCGGAGAGGTGGACGGGATGCCCGGTCATGAGGACACCTCGAAGCGAGGACACGGCCCGCAGGGCCGGCCCGGAGCGGAGAGGTGGACGGGATGCCCGGTCATGAGGCTCGCTCCGCGACGACGCGGCGCGCGTCGAGCGCGGCGTTGAATCGGTCCAGCAACTGGCCGAAGGTCCGCAGGTCGTCCTCGGTCCAATGGACGAGCAGTTCGTCCAGGAAGGTCTCGCGCGCAGCCATCCCCTGCTGCACCAGACGGCGGCCGGCAGCGGTCAGTTCCAGCAGCCAGGCCCTGCCGTCGTCCGGATCGGAGGTCTTGCGTACCAGGCCCTGTCGGACCAGTCCGGCGACCTGGCGGCTTACGGTGGACAGATCCAGGCCGAGTTCGTGCGCGAGCTCACTCCCCCGCTGCGGTCCGGCGCATTGGAGCCGGAACAGGGTCGCGTACGCGCTGCGCTCCAGTGATTGCCCGTTCGGCAACGCCACCCGGAAGGTCGTCGTCTTGCGGACGAATGCAGTCAGTGCCTGCTGCAGTTGCGCGACCGCGGACTCGGCCTCCGGTGTTCTACTTGCTTGTGACATGCAACTAAATATACGAGACGGTGCCGTCTCGGGCAAAACGACGCTGCCTTCCCGGTCAGGCGTAGCCGACGACACCCCTATCGATACGCCGGGCTGCTACCCGTGCGGTTTCGGACAGTGTCGCGGCGGCGTCCGCGATCTGGCCGAGCAGGTCGACGAGTTGCTTGCACCAACGCACGAAGTCACCGGGCAACAGTTCGCTCTCCCCGAGTACGGCGGCCAGGTCGGCACCGGACGCCCACTGGTGCACCGCCCGCGCGAGCCCCGGGTCCGGTGCCCGCAACGTCTCCAGGTGGTGCGCGGCCTCGATCGAGACGAGTTCGGTGTGCACCGCGCCGGTAGCACGCAGTGCGGCGATCGCGGCGGACGGCGGACGCGGGGACGGTGCGTCGTCACGCCTTGCTTCATAGGTCAGGGCGCTGACCACCGCGGCGAGCAGCGGCGCGTCCAGGCCGTCCCAGACCCCGCGGCGCAGACACTCGGCGACCACCAGATCGGCCTCGTTGTAAATCCGAGCGAGCGGCCGGCCGGCCGGCAGCACTCGATCCGCGGCCAGATAACCGAGTTCGCCCAGCACACCACAGACCTGGTCGAACTCTTTCGCAATGCTGCCGGTCCGCGTGTCCACCTGCAGGCGCAGGCGATTCACCTCGCGTTCGAGTTGATCGACGCGGATCAGCAGCCGTAGGTGCTCGGCGCGCTCCGGGCAACCGTGTACCGGGTGAGCGCGCAGTGCTCGTCGAAGCTCGAGTGTCCGCTCATCGGGTCCGCCGCGCGTCGCTCTGGACTGGCGTGGCCCCTGCCTCCCCTCGAGATAGCCCTTGGCGCGCAGCGTCGAGACCAGATCGCGACGCGCTTGCGGCGAGCGCGGCTGAAACGATGTCGGGATCCGGATCCGGCCGATCACCTGGGGCGGCTGCGGGACGTCGACCGGCGTGACGCGGCGCAGTTGCCGATCGGCGGTGAGCACGGTCGGGCCGGGATGACCGGTTCCCAGCACCACGGCCCCGCCCGCCCGCCGCCCCCGAGAGACATGGATCACATCCCCTGGCCGGAGCGCGTCCAGCGCAGTGGCCGCCGCCGCGCGCCCGGCAGCGGATCGGCTCCGAGCGGCTTCCGCTTCGCGCGCTGCGAGCTCCCGACGGATGCCGTCGTACTCCGTCACATCACCGTGTTCGCAGCCGGCCGCGGTTCGCAGCTCCTGGATGGTGCCCTCGGTGCGCCCGATCCGACGCGCCAGCCCGACGACGGACCGGTCCGCCTGAAACTGCGCGAAGGACTGCTCCAGCAAGACACGGGCCCGGTGCCGGCCTACCTGGGCAACCAGATTGACGGCCATGTTGTACGAAGGGCGGAAGCTCGAACGCAGCGGGTAGGTGCGGGTGCTGGCCAGACCGGCCAGGTGTTGTGGGTCGAGGTCCGGTCGCCAGAGCACCACCGCGTGGCCCTCGACGTCGATCCCACGGCGGCCGGCCCGTCCGGTGAGCTGGGTGTACTCCCCCGGTGTGACGTCGGCGTGCGTCTCGCCGTTCCACTTCGACAGCGATTCGAGCACGACGGTGCGGGCCGGCATGTTGATGCCCAGTGCGAGCGTCTCCGTCGCGTACACCGCTCGGACCAGGCCGCGAGTGAACAGCTCCTCAACCACTGTCTTGAACATCGGCAGCAACCCGGCGTGGTGCGCAGCGACACCGCGTTCGAGTCCCTCGAGCCACTCCCAGTAGCCGAGTACCGCGAGATCCGCGTCCGGCAGTTCCGCGGTCCGCTCGTCGACCACGCGGCGGATTTCGGCGCGTTCCTCCGGCGTGGTGAGCCACATGCCTGCGTGCCGGCATTGGCGTACCGCCGCGTCGCAGCCAGCGCGGCTGAACACGAAGGTGATCGCCGGCAGCATCCCCTCGGCGTCCAGTCGGCTGATGACCTGGGCTCGGTTCGGCGGCCGGAACAGGCCGCCCCGGGGCCGCGTCCGTCCCCCGCGGCGGCCCGGTCCCGGATACGTCGGACTGTCCCGGGCGAGCCGTAGCAAGCTCGGGCTCACGGTGGCCGGGGGTGCCGGCGGCGGGGCGAAGAGGTCGTACAGGCGAGGCCCGGACAGTACGTGCTGCCAGAGCGGGACCGGTCGGTGCTCGGTCACCACCACCCGCGTTCCGCCGCGGACCGCCTGCAGCCACTCCCCGAACTCCTCCGCGTTGGAGACAGTCGCGGACAGCGAGACCAGCTGGACGTCCGGGGCCAGGTGGATGATCACCTCTTCCCAGACCGCGCCGCGGAACCGGTCCGACAGGTAGTGCACCTCGTCCATGACCACGAAGCCGAGGCCGTCGAGCGTGTCGGAGCCGGCGTAGAGCATGTTGCGCAGCACTTCCGTGGTCATCACCACGATCGGTGCATCGCCGTGGACGCTGGTGTCTCCGGTGAGGAGCCCGACCTGCTCTGCTCCATGTCGGGCGACGAGGTCGTGGAACTTCTGGTTCGACAGTGCCTTGATCGGCGTCGTGTAGAAGCACTTGCGACCGGTACGTAGCGCGAGATGGACGGCGAACTCGCCGACGACGGTCTTGCCGGCACCCGTCGGCGCCGCTACGAGGACGCCCTCACCGGCTTCGACGGCGGCGCAGGCTTCCCGCTGGAACGGGTCGAGACCGAAGGGGTAGCCGGCGGCGAACGTGGTCAGTTCCGGCGTGGCGGCGCGGTGCCGACTGGCCGCGTAGCGTTCGGCGGGGCTGCGCGGGTCGGACGGATCAGACGAGGCAGCCATGAGGTCAGGCTAATCGGATGCCGTCACGGATCGGGCAGTTCGTGGTTCGACGGTCCGAGCGCCGGCATCTGGTCCCGCACCGAACGCAGCTCCCGCAGGAAACGGCGGATCGAACCCCACAGACTGAGCGCCGCGACCACGCACACGGCGAGGGCGACGAGCGCGATGGCGAGGTCGATCCACAGCCACATGAGGTGCACGCTACCCGGCTGTTCCCCCCGGCTCCGGTTTGTGCGCGGCGGGAGCGCCCCGCAGAGGCGAACTTTCCGGAGGCGAGGACGGCTCGGCCGTCTCGTACTGCGCGATCGCAGCGCTGGCGAGCTGCTGTACCTCCCCGGCCAGTTGCGCCGGGACGATCACGCGGGCGCGGCCAGCCAGCCGCAGCACCAGCGACCGGATCCAGGCCGGGTCGGGTGTACGTAGCGCGACACGCAGCGTCCCGTCCGGTTCGAGCCGGGTGAACTCGCACGGGTAGTAGTCGGCCACCCACTGCGCTCCCGGCTCCAGCTCCAACTCCACCAGCAGTTGGTCCGGGGTGGGCTTGAACAGCCCGTCTGCGAGATCCCGCGGGACGGCTGACGGAGGCGGTGCAGCCGGGACGTCCAGCACGTTCGCTTCCTGTATCCGATCGGCCCGGAACAACCGCAAGGCCTCCGCCCGGTGACAGTAGGCCTCGAGGTACCAGTGCCCGTCGGTAAGAACCAGTCGCAGTGGGTCGACGTCACGCTCGGTCACCTCGTCCCGCGCGGCACCGAGGTAGCGCAGGTGCAGTCGGCGCTGCTCGTCGACGCCGCGACGCAGTGCGAGCATCGCGTCCGGCGCCGGGGCCTCCAGCGCGACGCTGACTGCCGGTTGTTCCTCGGTGCTGCCACCCACTGCAGTCTCCAGCTTGCCGCGGACGCGGTCGAGGGCATCCCGATCGGTCAATCCCGGCACGTCACTCAGAGCCCGTACCGCGACGAGGAGAGCATTCCCCTCGTCGGCGGTCAGTCGCAGCGGCCGATCGAGCACCTGCGGGTCCAGCAGGGTGATGTGGTCACCCTCGAAGTCGATGTCGATCAGGTCGCCCGGCGAGCCCCCGGGCAACCCGCACAGGAACAACAGGCTGACGTCGGCTCGGAGCTGTCGCTCGCTGACCCCGAACGCCTCGGCGGCCTCGGCGAAGGTGACGCCCGGGTGGGTGCGCAGCCAGGGCACCAGCGATAGCAGCCGCGGCAGCCGCTCGGTGCTTGCGGCGGTGGCGCTCACCGTCCCGCTCCGACCGCACGCAACCTGTCGACGACGGCCTGCCGCAGCGCCGTCGGCTCGAGCACGAGGACATCCGGACCGTAACCGGCGAGCATGTCGGCGAATCCTTCGTGGGCGTAAAACGGAACGTCGAGCAGGTCCGGGTCGCTCTCGTCCGCCTGTCCCTGCAGGCGCAGCCGATGGGCGGTGCCGGGCCGGACGCGGATCCGCGCGAGCCTGCGTTCCCGGGGGTCGTCCCGGTCGGTACTGGTGACCATGGCGCGTACGTCGACGCCGGGAGGCACCGTGTACGAACCAGCACCGGACCGCGGGGCGACCGGCCCGGTCATGCGGGAGAGCCGGAAGACGCGGGGGGCGTCCCGATCGAGGTCGTGACCGCCCACGTACCAGCGGCCGCGCCAGCTGACGAGGCCCCATGGCTGCAGGGTCCGCCGGGCCGTGCCGGAGCCGGGAGCCTGGTAGTCGAAGGTGACCTCCTGCCGCGCGATGACCGCGTCGAGCAATGGCTCGAATGCCGGCTCGTTGGTACCTACCCGGGCCTCGAGTCCGGCCGGTGGCGCAAGTGGTTCGGCCCCGGCGGCGGCAAGCTTGCGGATGGCGCTGCTGGCGGTGCCGGACAGGTGGGCAGACGACCACAATCGGGCAGCCAGGCCGAGCGCGGCCGCCTCGTCCGGGTCGAGTGAGATCTCGGGTAGCGCGTAGTCGGATCGGTGAATTCGGTACCCGATCTCATCGCCGTAGAGCGGGTCCACCGGTCCGGTATGCAGCGGGATCCCGAGCTCGCGGAGCTCCTCCTTGTCCCGCTCGAACATCCGCCGGAACGCCTCGCCGCCGGTGGCGGAGTCATCCGGGTCGTACCCGTCCACCAACCGGCCGAGCTCGAGCACGGTGAGGAACCGGGACGTAGCCATCAGGGCCATCGTCAGGTTGATCAGGCGCTCGGTCTTCGCGTGGGCCACGTTCGGCAACCTACCGCCGCAGCTGGCTCGCGGCGTCAGGCCAGCCGGTCCACTGCCGCCAGATAGCCGGAGACCAGCTCCGCCACCAGGTCGGCGGCCGGCTTGCTCACGGTCAGCTGCCCGACCACCTCGCCGATCGGGCTGACCACCAGCTCGTCCCTGCGGTAGTGGTCGATGCGTTGCTCTGCCTCCGCGGTCAGCATCCGTTGCAACGGCATCGGTAGTGCGTCGGGAGCATCCGGTGCGTCCCACGCTTCGTTCCACCGGTTCCGCAGCTGTCGGAGCGGTTTGCCGGTCATGCACCGGGATCGCACGGTGTCGGTGGACTGTGCGTCCAGCAGTTGCCGCACGACCGCTGAGCGTTCCGGATTCTCGGTGGCCGTACGCCACAGCGACCCGGACCAGATGCCCTGTGCCCCCAATGCGCGCGCCGCCGCGAACTGCTGCCCGGTCGCGATTCCGCCAGCCGCGAGCACCGGGATCGTGCCCGCGGCGGCCACCACCTGCGGCACCAGCACCATGGTCGAGATGTCGCCGGCGTGGGCGGCCGCCTCGCTACCCTGCGCGATGATCAGATCCACGCCGGCTTCGCGCTGCCTGGTCACATGCCGGGTGTTGCCGACCATCGCGCCCACCACCAAGCCGCGTCGGTGCGCCTCGCCCACGGCGTCGGCGGGCGGCGTGCCCAGTGCGCTGACCACCAGCCGGGCGCCGCGGTCGAACGCGGAGGCGATGTGCTGGCGTGCGGCGGCGGCACTGGGGCCCAGCGGGTAGACGGGAACCGGCGTCTGCCCGGTTG
>DASZVT010000092.1:0-2199 GCA_035546915.1 Mycobacteriales bacterium
GGGCTGCTGGCAGGTGCGAACGCCGTCGTCTGGTCTGCCGGCTCTGCGCTGGCGGCACTGCCGGAATTCCAACCGGAGGCGATCAGCACCAGCGCTCCGGACGCGCTGGTGCTGATGCTGACTCCCTTCGGTTTCGGCATCAGTCCGGATCGGCCGGTGAACGAGTTCATCCTGCAGGCGCTTGGGGGTGGCTGGTGCGGCCGAGGGGTGCCGGACCGGGCTCCACTCGCGGTCGGCGGCGACTTCGGGGAGTGGATCGTCGGCGTGTTCGGTGCGGTGGGCATCCTCACCGCGCATCAGCGTCCCGGACCCGGCTCGGGCGAGCTGATCGACGTGTCCGGCCTGGACACGATGCAGCTGACGCAGACCATGTTCGCGCCGACGTTCAGCGCCGCGTCCGGCCGTTCCTACCGTGCCCGGCGGGTGCGCACGATCCCGCTGATCCACCCGACGCAGGACGGATACGTCGGGTTCCAGGTCACCACCGGGCAGCAGTGGCAGGACTTCTGCTCGATGATCGGACGCGATGAGTGGCGGGAGGACCCGACGCTGACCCGGTTCGATGCCCGGATCTCGCGTTACGACGAGATCAACAGCGCGGTCGACGGCTGGACGTCGGTGCGACCCACCGCGGAGGTCGTCGACCTCGCCGTTGCCTTCCGGATCCCGGTGGCACCGGTCGGTACCGGTGCCACCATCCCCCAGTTCGAGCAGTGCGCCGAGCGCGGTTGGTTCGTGAAGAACCCACGGTCAGGCTTCCTGCAGCCGGACGTGCACTACACCCTGACCGGCGGTGCGCGCCGGCGTCCGTTCACCCCCGCACCGCAGCTCGGCGAAGACACGGCTGCACTGCGGGAGCGGCTTCCGCAGGCCGAGCAGCGACCGCCCCGGCCGGGGAAGACGGACTTGCCGTTCGACGGCCTGCGGATCGCCGACTTCACCGCGTTCTGGGCCGGTCCGATCATCTCCCACCACTTCGCGATGTTCGGCGCGGACGTGATCCACGTCGAGTCCACCCAGCGACCGGACGGTATCCGAGCTGCGACGCTGCGTTACGAGATGGGCGAGGGCTGGTGGGAAGCGAGCCCCACTTTCGCCGGCACCAACACCAACAAGCGTGATCTCACCCTGGACATGCGCAGCGAACGGGGCCGCGAACTCGCCCGGGAACTGGTCGCCCGCAGCGATGTCGTAGTGGAGAACTACAGCAGTCGGGTCATGCCGCACTGGGGCATGGACTACGAAGAGCTCCGGCGGATCCGGCCAGACCTGATCATGGTGCGGGCACCCGCCTTCGGGATCGCCGGCCCGTGGGAGCACCGGGTCGGCTACGCGACCACGATCGAACAGGCCTGCGGCGCCGCGTCGATCACCGGATTCGCCGATGACCGGCCGGACTGCGCGGGCGGCTCGTTCGACCCCGTCGCCGGGATGCACGCAGTCTTCGCACTGCTGCTTGCGCTCGAATACCGGGACCGAACCGGTCAAGGCCTGCTGGTCGAGGTGCCGCAGTTCACCGCCGGGCTCCAGGTGTGTGCCGAGCAGTTCATCGAGTACTCGTCGAACGGCAGGCTGCTGGCCCGGGACGGGAACCGTTCCTGGACGCTGGCGCCGCAGGGTGTCTACCGGGTCGCAGATGCAGAACGCGACCTGGCCGACCTACCGCCGGACGAGTGGATCGCGATCAGCGTCCCGACCGACGAGCAGTGGCTGGCACTGTGCCGGGCAATGGGCAACGGCGCGCTCGCGGCCGACCCGGCGTTGCGGACCGTGGCGGGACGGCGGCAAGCTCACGACCTGATCGACACTGCGATCGAGTCCTGGACACGAGACCAGGACGGGGCCGTCGTCGAACGCACGCTGCGCGAAGCCGGCGTTCCGGCGGCCGTCCTGGTCCAGCCGCACGCATTGCCGGGAATCCCGGAGGTCACGGCCCGGGGGAGCTATGAAATGGTCGATAACCCGGTGCTCGGTACGGTCCCGATCGTCGCCTCGCCGATCCGGCTCGAGCGCGGCCCGCACCGGCATCATCGTCGTCGCGCGCCGCTGCTCGGCGAGCACAACCAGCAGATCCTGCAGGACCTGCTCGGGCTCACGCCTGCACAGATCGCCGCACTGGAGGCAGACAGCGTCATCGGCACCCAGGCTGCCACCGCCACCGCTTGGTAAAGGCCGGCCCGACCGTTGCCTGGAACTCAG
>DASZVT010000093.1:0-7898 GCA_035546915.1 Mycobacteriales bacterium
CAGCTCGGCGGCGGCCGCAGCCCGTGGATACGGCTGCAGGTCCTGCCGTGCGCCAACGGGATCGTCCGCGGTGTCCGAGAGCGTGATCGGATGCAGCCACTGTTGGGTGGCGGTGTCGTGCAACAGCGCGCGTGCCCAGGTCGGGTCCGGCGCGAGGTTCCTCGGCATGGCCAGGACCAGATCACGGCTGGGGAGTTGGTTCGGCTGCTCATCCACGACGACTGCGAGCAAGGCGAGTAGTCGCTGCGCGGCCATCCGAGCCGTGGGCTGGTCCTTGCCATTGCCGGCGAGCAACTGTTGGGCGAGCGGGTCGAGGGCCAGCGCACGCACCGTCGGGCCCGCGGTGTCGATCGTCGTCGGCGCGCTGGGAGTCGGTGAGCTGGCATCGTCACCGGCCGGCAGCTGGTCGCCGTTGATCAGCACGCTGGTGGCCCCGGCGGCAACGTAGGCGTTCACCGTGGCCTGGTCGACAGCGCCGCCGGGTGGCCAGGCCACGCCGGCAACGTGCGCGGCTGGCAGCGCGTTCGTCACCTGCGCACGACCGAGCGCGATGGCGTTGGCGAGATCGCTGGTCAGCCCGGCGCGGACCAACGCCACCGCGTCGACGTCGCCGTAGGGCAAGGGGATCACGTCGGCGCCATCGGTGCGCTGGCGCAGATCGGTCAGCCAGGACGCGGCGGCGGCGTCCGCAGCTTGCGCCTTGGTGCCGTCAGTACGCGTCCACCCGGATCGCGCCACGGTCTGCGCGGTCTGCAGCAGGGATGGTTCCACGGCCCAGGTCACCGGGGCGTACTGCGCGGCTACGCCGGTCGCGCCCTCCGGTGGTTGGGTCAGATCCAGCAGCCCGCGTAACCGCCCTCCCGCCTCGAACGTGCCGGGCACGGTCGCGTCACCGATGCTGTCGGTCGTGCTGAGCGCCGGCGCAGCGTCCAGCGGCCAGAGCCAGACGACGCGCAACGGTGCGGCAACCGAGCCGGGGAAGTACGGCAGGAAGGTGTCGGCATGGCCGAGACCGGTGCCACTGTCCCCGTCGAACCGCACTTCGAGCGGGTAGACCGTCGCGTGGTCTCCGTCCAGGCCGTTCTCGTGCACGTTCACGCTGACGTGGAACGGGGAGCTCCCGCCGGGCGCCAGCGACGTCGGTGCCGATGAGGTTCCGACCGTGCGCAGGGTGCTACTCAGCCCGGGCGAACGTGCCAGATCCGCGCTCAGTGCATTCCGGTTACGCACCTCGTGCCCGACACCGACCACCATGCTCAATCCGTCGACGGGTTCGTCGCTCGGATTGGTGACCGTGCCCGCGAGCGTCACCGTGTCGCCGGGCCCGACACTTACCGGCGACATCGTGGTGAGCGCGACGCGCAGCGACGCGCTGCCGTCGGCAGCACCCATCCGGTACGGCGCGGCAGTTGCCGGGCGCATCGAGCCGAGGATCATGACCGCCACGGCGAAGAGCGAGGCGCCGACTGCGAACAGGCGCATCCGTCGCAGCGGTACTCGCCGCAGCGCCCGGGCGCCCGGCTCAGGCGATCCGGGCGAGGACATCCGGGACCCGTTGCAGCAAGGCGCGCTCGGTGGCGTGTGCCAGCCGACCGGAGGCCTGCGCGAGCGGCACCCACGCCACCTCGGCTACCTCCACGTCCTGGTCGGACAGTTCACCGCCTACCGCGAGCAGGAGGTAGTGGTGCACAGTCTTGTGGATGCGCCGGCCCTCCGCGGTGAACCAGAAATCGATGCTGCCCAACGGCGCGACGATACGGCCGGTGATGCCGGTCTCCTCTGCGACCTCTCGCACCGCCGCTGCTTCCTGCGTCTCGCCGGGCTCGAGATGTCCCTTGGGCAGCGACCACAACAGCCGACCACGACGGTCTAGCCGGCCGATCAGTACCGCGGAGGCGTCTGGTGACCGCCGGTCCAGCAGCAGCCCGCCTGCGGACGTCTCTTCGATCCGGCGGAAGAAACGGCGGCCGGGCGTGCCCCGACCCTTCCCGCGGCGGCGTGGCGCGGCAGTCCCGTCGTTCTGCGCGCCCGCACCACCGTCAGCCGCCGCCATGCTCCGATCGTAGACAAGCCAGCCGCCGCCAGCTGCGGTCGTGAGCCGACCGTGTCCTGGTGGCGGTTCGTGTTGGGCGCTGCCGCCGCCGCCCCGTACCCTGCGATCCTGTGTCCTCCACTCCCTCGCCGGTGACGATCGACCTGCGCGCGCCCCGGGACGGCTCCGAGCAGGCGATTGCCGACCTGCTGCAGCTGCCTCCGGTGGCGATCGACCTCGGTGCACGCTTCGCGGCGGCCGGTCACGAGTTGCACCTGGTCGGCGGGTCGGTGCGGGACCTGATCCTCGGCCGTTCCACAGACACGCCGGATCTGGACTTCGCGACCGATGCCCGACCCGAACAGGTGCAGGAACTGGCACGCCGCGAGCGGCTGGAGCACTGGGACGTCGGGATCGAGTTCGGCACGGTCGGCATCGGTATCGGTAGCCAACGGTGCGAGGTGACCACGTTCCGCGCGGAGGCGTACGACCCTGGCTCCCGCAATCCGCAGGTCAGTTACGGCAGCAGTCTGTCCGGTGACCTGGCGCGCCGGGACTTCACCGTGAACGCGATGGCCGTCGCGGTGCCCTCACTGCGGTTCGTCGATCCGCACGGCGGCCTGCGCGACCTGGCCGCCGGGGCGCTGCGTACGCCGGGGACGCCGGTGGACTCGTTCAACGACGACCCGTTGCGGATGATGCGGGCCGCGCGATTCGTATCGACGCTCCGGATGCGGCCCGCACCTGAGGTCGTGGCCGCGATGCGTGCGCTGGCGCCACGCCTGGCGATCGTGGCCGCCGAGCGGGTTCGGGACGAGCTGACCAAGCTGGTACTCGGTGTCGAACCCGTGGCCGGCCTGGACCTGATGGTCGACACCGGTCTCGCCGATGTGGTGTTGCCGGAACTGCCGGCTATGAAGCTGTCGATCGACGAGCATCACCAGCACAAGGACGTCTACGTGCATAGCCTCACCGTGCTGTCGCAGGCGATCGCGCTGGAGGACCGGCTACCGGAAGGTGGTCCGGATCTGGTGGTCCGTCTCGCCGCGCTGCTGCACGACATCGGCAAGCCGGCCACCAAGAAGCTGATGTCCGGCGGGAAGGTTTCCTTCCACAAGCACGAGCTGGTCGGGGCCCGGATGGTGCGCGACCGGCTGCGGGCACTGCGGTTCTCCAAGGACGTCGTCGGACCGGTCCGTGAACTGGTCGCCCTGCACCTGCGGTTCCACGGGTACGGCGAGGCGGCGTGGACGGACTCGGCGGTGCGGCGCTATGTCACCGACGCCGGCGACCAACTCGACCGGCTGCACGTGCTGACCCGCGCCGACTGCACGACCCGCAACCAACGGAAGGCGGCGCGGCTGGCGCAGACCTACGACTTGCTCGAAGCCCGGATCGACCGGCTCGCAGAGGAAGAGGATCTGAAGGCGTTGCGTCCGGAGTTGGACGGCAACGCCATCATGCAGGTCCTGGGCCTGTCCCCCGGTCCGCTGGTCGGCAAGGCCTATGCGTATTTGCTCGAGGTCCGGCTCGACCGAGGGCTGATCGGCGAGGACGCGGCACGTGCGGAACTGCTGCGCTGGGCCGGCGAGCACGGCATCGCGCTCGCCGTGCCGCCGTCGGAACGGCCGGCCGGATCGTGACCGCCCCGCGATACGTCGTCTGTTCTGGTCAAATCGGGCTATATCCCGCTGTGACCGACGTGCCGACGATCGAAGAGTGAAGTCCGCACGGGTGGCGCGCGCCACCGGCCTGGCTGCCTGCTGCCTGCTGCTGGCGGCAGGCCTGGGTGGCTGTGGCGGCTCCGTCTCGGACGCCGTGACCGAGCTGAAGACCGCAGGAGCCACGGTCGTCGGACCAGGCGGTGCCCGGCACGTGGGCGTCGCCGGCGAGCGGCTCCTGGTCGGAGACAGCGTCATCGCGAGCGAGTCCGTCGCGGTGCTGCAGACCGGCGGGCGGGTGACCACATTGGCCCCCCGGGCACGGCTGCACCTGAATGGTCGCTCGGACTACGCGCTGGTTTCGGGATCGGTGGTGGTCGATCGCCGCCGGGGTCCCGACCTGACGCTGTCCGCCGGACCGGTGACCGTGCAGGACATCGGTCGGACTGCGGTCCGGCTCCAGCGCGCCTTCTCGGTGCGACTCGCCGTCTACGACGGTGGCAACGCGACGGTGGGTGCGGCGGAGCGCACCCTCGCGGTCCCGGCGCTGCATCAGGTGGTCATCCCCGGTGACAGCCTGCCGTCGACGGTGGCCCCACTTGCTCTTGACGACGACCAGCTCGATCGCGCGGCCGATCCGGCGCTGGTGACCGCGGACACCGCGTTGCGCAACCGTGCTGCCGGCCTCGACGGTCCGGGTGGCGCGCCCGTCTCGGCGGCACTGCCCGCGTTCGTCCCCACCGTGCTGCCGGCCGCGTCGGTCGTGGCCGCTTCGTCGGCGCCCCTGTCCGAGCGGGTGCTGCCGATCGCTATCGCCACTGCCGCGCCCGGAGATCACGTCCAGGCGTACGACCGAACTCGCGCGTTGCGCGGCAGCGGTGGTTCCTGGGGTGTGGTCGCGGCACTGGTCGGCTCGCCGGTCGCCGGGGTGCAGCGGCAGATCACAGTCATCGCGGATAGCGCGACCGTGACCGGTCCGCCGGCCAGTGCGGGGCCCCCGGCCGCGGCGGGCGTGACCGAGGCAGGCAGCCCAGGCTCGGTGCAGACGTTGCTCACCGGCGGTGTACACACCACGCCTCCGGCAGCCCCGGTCACGCCGGTAGCGGGAGCGGCGCCGGCGCCCGGTTCGGGTTCGTCCGGCGGCGGGAGTGGCGGGAGTGGCGGGAGTGGCGGAACCGGGGACGGCGGTGTGGCGTCTCCGCCCCCGGCGGCTGCGCCGACTCCCACCCCCACCCAGGGCTTGGTGGGCGGCCTACTCGACGGCGTAACCGGCGTGCTAGGCGGCCTGGTGGGCGGCCTGCTCGGCGGGGGCTGACCCGATTCGGACGTGCGCGAAGGCCCGACCCAGTCTGGGTCGGGCCTTCGGCGGTGATCTGCTGTCGGAGCCGGTCTCAGCGCTCGACGGTACCGGCGATGAATGACTCGACCGCCTCGCGGGCCTCGTCGTCCGAGTACTGCACCGGCGGGCTCTTCATGAAGTACGACGCGGCAGACAGGATCGGGCCACCGATGCCGCGGTCCTTGGCGATCTTTGCGGCGCGGATCGCGTCGATGATGACACCGGCCGAGTTCGGCGAGTCGTGCACCTCGAGCTTGTACTCCAAGTTCAGTGGGGTGTCACCGAAGGACCGGCCCTCGAGCCGGACATACGCCCACTTGCGGTCGTCCAGCCAGGGCACGAAGTCGGACGGACCGATATGCACGTCCGCACCCCTCATCTCGTGCGGGATCTGGCTGGTGACGGATTGCGTCTTGGAGATCTTCTTGGACTGCAGGCGCTTGCGCTCCAGCATGTTCTTGAAGTCCATGTTGCCGCCGAAGTTCAGCTGATAGGTGCGGAGCAACTCGACACCCCGGTCCTCGAACAGCTTGGCCAGCACCCGGTGGGTGATGGTCGCGCCGACCTGGCTCTTGATGTCGTCACCGATGATCGGCACGCCCGCGTCGGTGAACTTCTGCGCCCACTCGGGATTGCTGGCGATGAACACCGGAAGCGCGTTGACGAAGGCGACCTTCGCGTCGATCGCGCACTGCGCATAGAACTTGTCGGCGTCCTCGGAACCCACCGGTAGGTACGACACCAGCACGTCGGCGCGGGTGTCCTTGAGTACCTGGACGACGTCCACCGGTGCCTCGTCGGACTCCTCGATGGTGTCCAGGTAGTAGTCGCCGAGCCCATCCAGCGTGTGCCCGCGCTGCACCGTCACCCCGGACGGCGGCACGTCGCAGATCTTGATGGTGTTGTTCTCGGACGCGACGATTGCCTCGGACAGGTCACGGCCGACCTTCTTGCCGTCGACGTCGAAGGCGGCCACGAACTCGATGTCCGAGATGTGGTAGTCGCCCAGCTGAACGTGCATCAGCCCGGGGACGCGGACGCCGGTGTCGGCGTTGCGGTAGAACTCGACGCCCTGCACCAGCGATGAGGCGCAGTTGCCGACGCCGACGATGGCAACGCGAACGGACGGGCGAGCGGAACCCATGAGGGTCTCCTCCGTGGTGTCGACCCGGCGACTGCCGGGCGGGGTGGTGGTCATCGTGCTTTCGTCAATCTTTGGGCGGGGTGGTGGTCAAGTGGCTGCGCTCGGAGTCGATGAGCTCGGTCAGCCAGCGCACCTCGTGCTCGACCGACTCCAACCCGTGCTCCTGCAGCTTGAGCGTGTAGCTGTCGAGCCGTTCCCGGGTGCGGGAAAGGCCGGCCCGCAGGCCCTCGCGCTTCTCCTCGACCCGGCTGCGCCGGCCTTCCAGGATCCGCAGCCGGGTCGCCGCGTCCGTCTGGGCGAAGAAACGCATGTGCACCCCGAAGCTGTCGTCCTCCCAGGACGAGGGCCCGCCTTCACCGAGGAGGGCGGTGAAGTGCTCCTTGCCCTCGGCGGTGAGCGTGTAGACGACCTTGCTGCGGCCGGAGAGCTTGCTCGCCGCGGCGCTGTCGTCGACGGTGATCAGGCCCTCGCCTTGCAACCGCCGCAGACAGGGATAGAGCGAGCCGTAAGAGAACGCGCGCAGCGAACCGAGTGACGCGTTCAACTGCTTGCGAAGCTCGTACCCGTGCAGCGGGGATTCGTGCAGCAGGCCGAGGACCGCGAAATCCAGCACTCGCGCGGCGGGAGCCGCGGCGCTGGAACGGTCCGTCTGACGCACGACGCCGACCTCCGGAGACTGGCTAGTATGGGCAGTTATCGCGGCGACACCTCCACTGGGCATACCCGATGGATGTATCGCGGCGATAGGTCAAACGATAGGTCATGGTGAGCCGGGGCGCAAACCCCGGGTGTCCTCGGCGTGTCGCACTCGGTGCCGTAGCGACGTAGCCTGGTTCGGTGTCTTCCGCCGAACCGATCGGGGCTGCTCGCTCGCCGCGCCCTCGGCAGGTTGTCGACTACGGCTTGGCCCGGCGCGCGTTGCTCGCCGACCTGTTCAGCGGGCGGCGCAGCAGCCTCGAGGTCTGCGACGCGCATCCATATCTGCTGCGGGCGGCGCGTTACCACGGTGAGACGACCAGCGTGCCGTGCCCGGTTTGCCACCGTGGCAGCCGGTCCGGGCAGCACCCGTTGACGCACGTCACCTACGTGTTCGGGGACATGCTGGGTGTTGCGTCCGGGCGTCCCCGTGCCAGCAAGGATCTCGAGCGGATCGCCCGGTTGCATCCGGGTGTCCAGGTGTACGTGGTCGAGGTGTGCGCGGATTGTTCTTGGAACCATTTGGTCACGTCGTACGTCCTGGGAGAAGGTGACCCGGAACCGGCGCAGTCCAGGACCCGCCGCAAGTCCTGACCCGGGCGCACCCGTGAGCGCCGTCATCTCGGAAAGGCACAGTCCGCGCGTGATGCAGCGATGAGACGCCCGCGACCGCTGCGAGCGATCCACCGCTGGTGGTCACGACGGCGTCGCCGCACCAAGGTGCTTGTGCTGTCGGCATTCCTCGTCCTGTTCGCCGGTTTTCTCGGGCTGTGCTCGATCGTGTACTCCGCGGTCCGGATCCCGTTGCCGCAGAATGTGACGCTGCCGCAGCAGAACACGTTGACCTATGCCGACGGCAGCACGATGGACAGCATCGGGTCGGTCAACCGGGTGAGCGTGCCGCTCGCCCAGGTCCCGGCCGGGGTGCGACAGGCGGTGCTGGCCGCGGAGGATCGCGACTTCTACTCCGAGCCGGGCATCTCGGTCCGGGGCATCGGCCGAGCGTTGCTCGCAGACGTCACCGGT
>DASZVT010000094.1:0-30844 GCA_035546915.1 Mycobacteriales bacterium
CTGCCGGCGTACGGCCTGCGACACGGCAAGGGGGAGGCACTCTGGAAGGGGCTGCACGTCACCGATGGCGATGGGGTGGTCTACCTCGACACCGACCTGGTCGGTGTCACCCCGCAGTGGGTGACCGGGTTGCTGTGGCCGTTGCTGACCGACGACGGCATCTCGTTCGTCAAGGGCTGCTACGAGCGGCCGCTGTTGCTGGCCGGTCAGTCGCTGCCGGGCGGCGGGCGGGTCACCGAGCTGACAGCACGGCCGCTGCTGGACCTGCTGTGGCCGCAGCTTGCCGGTGTCGTCCAGCCGCTCGGCGGGGAGTACGCCGCGCGCCGCGAGTTGCTCGAGCAGCTGCCGTACGACGCCGGTTATGCGGTGGAGCTCGGTTTACTGCTGGACGCGGTCGGCGTGATCGGCCTGGACGGCTTGGCCCAGGTGTATCTGGGGCTGCGTCAGCATCGTAATCAGGACACCGAGGCGCTCGGGCGGATGGCCGCGGGCATCACCGCGGCCGCGCTGCAGCGAGCCGGCATCGACCTGCCCGGCGGTGAACTCGTGCAGTTCCGGACCGGCAACGGTCGCCCACAGCCGCACGAGGTCCCGCTGGCGCAGGAGGCCCGGCCGCCGCTGGTGTCGATCCCGGAATACGCCGCCCGCCGGGCCCGCGCCTCATGAGTTGACATTGATCGTTTACACCGACCTCGACGGGACGATGTTGGGCCCCGGTGGGACTTTCTTCCGGAGCCCGGCTGGGCAGGTGACGCTTGAACCGGCGCGGGCACTCACCGACCTGCTCGACGCCGGGCACACCCTGGTGCTGGTGTCTGGGCGCACCAGAGCGCAGCTGATGGAGGCGCAACTGATCTTCGGAGCGGACGGGTACATCGGTGAGGTCGGGGCGCTGGTGGGGTGGGACCGCGGACGCCAGGTCGCGGAACTGCCTGGCGAGGGACCGCCTGCGGATGACGCGCTAGTCGAGTCCCTGCTCGAGGCGTTCCCGGGCAGATTGGAATTCCACGACCCGTGGCACATCGGCCACGAGATCGATGTGATGTTGCGGGGAAACGTGGCACCCGAGGAGTCGGCCAGGTGGCTGGCCCGGCAGGGCTCGTCGCATCTGGAGCTACGGGACAATGGGGTCTTGCCGGTGGGCCGACCGACGGGCCTGGCACCGGAGGCGGTGCCGGTGCACGTGTATCACCTGTTGCCGCGCGGCATCTCGAAGCGGCACGCGGTGGCCTGGGACCTACAGCGTCGCGGCCTCGGTGCGGCTGACGCCGTGGCGATCGGCGACTCGAACAGCGACCTGGAGATGGCGGCCGTCGTGGACCGGTTCTTCTTGGTGGCCAACGGAGCACCGCATGTACAGCACCAGCTCGAGCCGAACGTCACCGTCACCGCAGGCGCGCAGGGCCTCGGGTGGTCCGAAGCGGTCCGCACCGTCCTCGACGGAGTCCCGCCGTACGACCGGCGCTAGGGTCGCCTGACATGGCAGCAGACCTGCTCGTCGCGTCCAATCGTGGCCCGGTTTCCTTCGGTTACGACGGGGGCGGCCGGCTGGTGTCCCGGCGCGGCGGCGGCGGCCTGGTCAGTGGACTGGCGGCTGCCACCCGCGGCAGCCAGGCGCTGTGGGTGTGCGCGGCGCTGTCCGACGCCGACCGGGAGGCGGCGGCTCGCGCCGCGGCGTCCGGCGGGTTGATCGACGGTGCGTTCGATGCTCCGTTGCGCATGCTCGACATCCCGGCCGACACCTACGACGGCGCCTACAACGGCATCGCGAACTCGGTGCTGTGGTTCGTGAACCACATGCTGTACGCGACACCGACCGCGCCGGTGTTCGATAGTGCGTTCCGGCTGCAGTGGGACCAGTACGTCGACTACAACGCAGCGTTCGCCGAGGCGCTGGCCGCGGATGCCGCCGCCGGTGCCGCGGTCCTGGTGCAGGACTACCACCTGTTGCTCACCCCGGCGATGCTGCGTGCGTTGCGTCCTGACCTGCGGATCGGACACTTCCTGCATACCCCTTGGGCCCCACCGGACTACTTCGGCTTGCTCCCGGACGACGTCGCCGACGCGCTGGTCGCCGGTCTACTCGGTGCCGACCACGCCGGTTTCCTGGCCCGTCGGTGGGCGGATGCCTTCGCGGCCTGCGCAGTGACCCGCGAAGGAATCCGACTCGAGCCCGACGGCGAGCGGCCCGGCCGGTTGGAACGCGGCGACCGCAGCACCGGGCTCGGCGTGCATCCGCTCGGCGTGGATGCACCGGAACTGGTCGCGCGTGCGCAACAGGACGACGTAGTCGAACGGCTGGTGACGTTGCGCGACGGAGTCGGCGACTGCCAGGTGGTGGTCCGGATCGACCGAACCGAGCTGTCCAAGAACATCGTGCGCGGGCTGCTGGCCTTCCGCGCCATGCTGTCCGACCACCCGGAGTTGCACGGCCGGGTCGTGCACCTGGTGTTCGCATACCCGAGCCGTGGCGACCTGCCCGAGTACCGGGCGTACACCGACGAGGTCCGCGCAACTGCTCAGCAGATCAACGCCGAATTCGGCACCGCCGCCTGGGAACCGATCCGAATCTACGTCAGCGACGACTACCCTCGGTCACTGGCGGCGATGCGGCTCGCGGACGTGCTGGTGGTCAATCCGATTCGGGACGGGATGAACCTGGTCGCCAAGGAAGGCCCGATCGTCTCCGACGACGGGGTCGCGCTGGTGCTGTCCCGCGAGGCCGGTGCGTACGCCGAACTCGGCTCCGACGCGCTGGTGGTGAACCCGTACGACGTGCAGACCACTGCTGCCGCAATGTACGCGGGCCTGACCATGGACCCGGCGAAACGGCGCTGGCGCAGCGACCGGCTGGCGCACGTCGCCGGCTCCCGCCCGCCGCAGCAATGGATAGCCGACCAGCTCGCCGCGCTGCACTGAGGCGACAGGACGCGGGTCAGAGCGTCCCGAGCAATGCGACCAGACCGGACGGTCCGTCCACACTCGCGTCCGCTGCAGCGGCCACCTCGGGAGCCACATCCGCGCCGAGAACCGCGATGCGAACTACGGGCACGCCCAGCCCTGCCGCCGCGGCGAATAGCGGCAAGTCGCCGATGTCGTCACCCGCAACCAGCACGCCGGCCGGCGGCACGTCAGCAGCGAGCGCTCGCAGTGCCTGGCCCTTGTCCACACCGGGGGGGCGCAGCTCCCACACCGCCCGGCCGCCGACCACCTCCAATCCGTGCGCCGCGGCAAGGGCGCGCACGCCGGGCTCGACCCTGGCCAGTTCAGCCTCGGGATCGCCGCAGCCGCGAGTGTGCAGCACCACGCTGTGCACCTTGTCCTCGAGCGTCCCACCGGGCGGCAGCATCGCCGCCAGCGCGTCGCGGACCGCCGCCACGCCCGGGGCCGGCGGCGGGCTGTGCAGCGCGCCGCGCTGCCAGCGCTGCATGCCGTAGTGCCCGAGCACGATCAGGTCGGGGACGCGGTCGAGCCCACCGAGCTCGACCGCGGTGAGTGCCGGCCGGCCGGTCACCACCGCGAGCTGCTGCACCCGGGGAGCGAGCCGAACGAGGAGTTCCACCGCGCCGGACGCGGGGCGGGCATCCTGCGGTCGGGCCACGATGGGCGCAAGCGTGCCGTCGAAGTCGAGCGCCACCACCGCCCGAGACAGCACCGGCCGGATCGGCGCCAGCACATCGGTCACCACAAGCACCAGGTCACCACGCGCGCCGGCTCACGAAAAGCTCGGCGCCACAACGACGATCAGGGTTCCGGTCCGCAGCAGGATGTCGGTGGGCCGCGGCTTCGCGTCCAGTACGCCCAGGTGTGCGTCGACCAGCGCCTGCGCCGCCGATGCCTGGCCACTGTCGTAGTAGACCGTCGTCCGCTCGAGCGGCAGGTTGACGTCGCGCACGCGCTGGACCGCATACCCCGCCGCGACCAGCCGCGCACGCGCCTTCTCCGTCAGGCCGGCTGACTTGGCGCCGTCGTAGACGACCACGGTGCCGCGCGAGCCAGGGGCGACGGCCGGCGGCGAGGTGGTGGCGGGCTGGGCCGGCGCGCTGGCCGGACCGAGATCCGTCGCCGACGGCGACGGCGTGGTGATCACCGCCGAGCCTGCTACCGAGTTCGACGGCGAGACGGGTGAGCTCGCTGCGACCACCGGGGAGCCGCCGTTGCCGTTACCGTCGTCGCCGTTCGCCGCGTTCACGATCGCGATGACGGCCACCACGATGCCGACCGCGACGATGCTGCCCCCGGTAGTACGCAACAGATAGGTCGCGGCGCGGACAGGACGCCGATGGTTGCCGGACACGGACGCCTCCAGACGATTCGGCGGTCAGGCGCGGCGCGACGGCCGGAATCAGGCGCGGCGCGGGTCCAGACCGAGGCGTCGCTGCGCGCGATCACGCTGCCGGGTGGTCCGCAACCGGCGCAGCCGCTTGATCAACATCGGGTCCTCGACCATCGCCGCGGGTGAATCGATCAACGCACCGAGAACCTGGTAGTAGCGGGTCGGGCTCCAGTCGAACAGCTCCCGGATGGCCTGCTCCTTCGCCCCGGCGTAACGCCACCACTGACGCTCGAATGCCAGCACCTCACGCTCACGGTCGGTGAGTCCACCCGCGGTGGTCGGCACGGCTTCGGCGGTCATCGGGCCCCCTGGCCTTCTCCTCGGAGCAACGGTCCGGCGCGAATCACACCGGTGTAGTTCGGCAACCATCATGACACGCCCGGGCTGCGCAGCAACGCTCAACGCGCCGACCGGGCGGCGGTAGCGCACCGCTCCGCGGACCGGTATCAGGGAGTGCCGAAGATCGCCTCGAGCCGACGCAGAGTGGCCTCCAGGCTACGGACGTTGCGCGCCACCAGGCCGAAGCGCTCCAGCGGCCGGCGCATCCGCGCGTGGCTCCAGTCGAACGTCTCGGTGACCCGGGTCCCGTGCTCGACCGGGTCGAGCTCGTATCGCCAGACGTGGTGGTTGACGTGCTGCCAGCCGATCCGGCTCGGTTCGGCGAATTCCACCACCTCGTTGACCATCACGTACGGCAGCCCGATCCGCATCCGCATCCCGAACTTGGCCCCAAGATGCAGTCGATCCGGACCGCGCAGGCCCTGCTTGACGCTGCCGGAACCGTCGAAGTCCGGATGCCGGCGGAAATCGGCCACCAGGTCGAACACCTGCTGCGGGGTCGCCGCCACCACAGTGGAACGGCTCACCTGTTGCGTGCCCATGGCCAGCACGGTAGCCGTGGGCAGGCACGTGACGGAATGCGGTGGAAGGGACCGCGGGCAGGCCCCATCATCGATCCGGTCGGCACCGACTGGGCTGGGAGGAACGATGAGCGGCGTACGGGTACTGGTGGGCACGCGCAAAGGTGCGTTCGTGCTCACGTCGGATGAAGGGCGCACCCGGTGGGACGTCGCCGGCCCGCACTTCGCCGGTTGGGAGATCTACCACGTCAAGGGGTCGCCGCTGGATCCGTCCCGGTTGTTCGCGTCCCAGTCCGGCGGCTGGTTCGGCCAGCTGATCCAGCGCTCCGACGACGGCGGCGCCAGCTGGAGCCCGGTGGGCAACGAGTTCAGCTACGACGGGGAGGCCGGCACCCACCAGTGGTACGACGGCACGCCGCATCCGTGGGAGTTCACCCGGGTGTGGCACCTGGAACCGTCGGTGCACGACCCGGACACGGTGTATGCCGGCGTGGAGGACGCGGCACTCTTCCGCTCGACCGACGGCGCGCACAGCTGGCAAGAGCTGGCCGGCTTACGCCGGCACGGATCGGGACCGTCCTGGCAGCCGGGCGCCGGGGGGATGTGCCTGCACACGATCGTGCAGGATCCGAGCACCGCAGATCGGCTGTTCGTCGCCATCTCCGCGGCCGGTGTCTTCCGCACCGACGATGGAGGCGGGAGCTGGCGGCCGATGAACCGGGGGTTGAGGTCGGAGGGCATCCCGGACCCCGACGCCGACGTCGGGCACTGCGTGCATCGCATCGCGCTGCACCCGGCGCGACCAGACGTGCTGTTCATGCAGAAGCACTGGGACGTCATGCGATCCGACGACGCCGGTGAGTCGTGGCACGAGATCAGCGGGAACCTTCCTACCGATTTCGGCTTTCCGATCGAGGTGCACCCGCACGATCCGGACACCGTGTACGTCGTTCCGATCACCAGCGACGCGCACCACTTCCCGCCAGACGGAAAGTTGCGGGTCTATCGAAGCCGGGTCGGCGGGCTGGAATGGGAACCGCTGACGCGCGGGCTACCTCAACAGGACTGCTACGTCAACGTGCTACGCGACGCGATGGCGGTTGACTCCCTCGACCGCTGCGGCGTTTACTTCGGTACCACCGGCGGGCAGGTATACGTATCCGCGGACGAAGGGGACAGCTGGGCACCGATCGTGCGGGATCTTCCTGCCGTCTTGTCTGTCGAAGTTCAGACCCTGCCGTGATCCGAGTCGCACTGCCTGCCCACCTGCGAGTGCTCGCAGGGGTGGGCGGCGAGGTCGAGCTACAGGTGACCGGACCGGTCACCCAACGCGCGGTCCTCGACGCGCTCGAGGCCCGCTATCCGGCGCTACGTGGCACGCTGCGCGACCAACGCACCGGGCAGCGCCGCGCATTCGTCCGGTTCTTCGGCTGCGAGCAGGACCTTTCGCACGAACCGCCGGACGCGGTGCTGCCGGGACCGATCACGGCCGGCGCCGAGCCGCTGCGGATCGTGGGCGCGATGGCGGGCGGCTGACCGCCCGCTGTTACTCCAGCGCGTCCTTGGCCTTGTCCGCGGCGTCGTCGACCTTGCCGTCGAACTGGTCCGGCGTCTTGTCTTTGGCCAACTGCGCGCCTTTATCGATGCCCTGCTCGGCTTGGTCCTTGTGGCCACTGAGCATGTTCTTCGCCTTATTCAGGAAATCACTCATCGCCATAAGTTCCTCCTCGTCGAGGCTGCTACCTGTCTGGAGCCTAGACGCACAGCACCCGCCGCGGGAGCGTTCCGGCAGCTACGCAGCCGGTCGCGCGCCGTGAGCCGGAGGGTCGGCGACCGGCGCGGATTTTCGTTCTCGGTATAAAGAATGCTATTCAGCTAACGGACCGTCGGCTGTCGAGCGCCTCCGGGGCGCGGCCAGGCGCAGGGAAATGAGGAACTGTGGGCGCATCGCTGAGCAAGGCCGAGGTGGACCGTCTCGGGCACTGGATGGACAGCCAGGGACTACCGGGCGCGGGTGAGACGATCGAGTGCACGCCGATCTCGGGTGGCAGCCAGAACGAGATCTTCGGGATCCGGCGCGGGCCACTGCACTGCGCGTTGCGCAAGCCGCCGAAAGACGCGCCGGCCGGCCGCGACGACGGGATCCTGCGCGAGTGGCGGATCACCGCGGCGCTCGACGGGACCGACGTGCCGCACACTCCGGCCGTCGCGGTCTGCACCGACACCAGCGTGCTGGGATGCACGTTCTACCTGATGGGCTTCGTGGACGGCTGGTCGCCAGTGGGCCGCAAGACCTGGCCGAGCCCGTTCGAGGAGGACCTGGACGCGCGCCGCGGGCTGGCGATCCAGCTCGTCGACGGTATCGCCAAACTGTCGAAGGTCGACTGGAAGGCCAAGGGCCTGCAGGACCTGGGCCGCCCGGACGGCTACCACGAGCGCCAGGTCGAACGGTGGCTGCGTTTCTACGATCGGGTGAAGACCCGCGAGATCCCCGGCTTGGATGTTGCGTCGGCGTGGTTGCGCACGCACAAACCGATCGACTTCGTGCCCGGCATCATGCACGGCGACTACCAGTTCGCGAACGTGATGTACAGCCACGGTGCGCCGGCCCGGCTCGCCGCGATCATCGACTGGGAGATGGGCACCATCGGCGACCCCAAGATCGACCTCGCCTGGGTGTTGCAGATGTGGCCGGACGACATGAGCCAGGGCCCGGAGCGCAGTGGCGAGGGCTACCCGGACATCACCGGCATGCCGAGCAAGGACGAACTGCTGCAGTACTTCCACGACGAGACCGGCCGGCAGGTGGACGACATCGATTACTACCTGGTGCTGGCCAGGTGGAAGCTAGGCATCGTCCTTGAGCAGGGTTACATGCGGGTCATGCAGGGAGCTGGCGACGAGAAGCAGAAGTCATTCGGCCCGCTGGTGCTCGACCTGATCAAACGTGCGGCTGACCTCGCCGAGTCGTCGGACTACAAATGAGCGGGGCGGACGCCGAGGTGGTCTTGGTGCGGCGTGATGGTGATGTCGCGGTGATCACGTTGAATCGGCCGCAGGCGCGGAACGCGATGAATGCGGCGTTGGCGGCGGCGACCTGTGAGGCGGTGGGGGCGTGCCAGGACGCGGGTGCGATCGTGATCACCGGTGCGGACCCGGCGTTCTGCGCGGGCCTGGATCTGCGCAATCTCGGGATCGACAAGCTGGTCGACCTGCCGCCGTTTTTGGCGGCGGTGGCGGACTCGCAGGTCCCGGTGATCGCTGCGGTCAACGGTCCGGCGGTGACCGGCGGGTTCGAGCTGGCGTTGGTCGCGGACTTCATCGTCGCCTCGGAGCGGGCTGCGTTCGCCGACACGCACCTGCGGGTCGGGGTCTATCCCGGGCCGGTGGCCGTCGAGCTGCCCCGCCGGGTCGGTCTGGCGCGGGCCCGGGAGATGTCGCTGACCGGTAACTTCGTGGACGCGCAGACGGCGCTGCGCATCGGCCTGGTCAATCACGTGGTCGCGCACGACGAGCTGCTGGCGCGCGCGACCGAGCTCGCGAGCGCGATCGCCGAGCAGGACCGGGACATGGTCCGCGCGCTGCGCCGCGATTGGCGTGAATCCGCCGGCCTGCCGCTGGACGAGGCGAGCCGGGTGCATTACGAGCACGCCACCCGCGGCGGCTTCACCGGCGCTGCCGGCGCCGACATCGCCGCCCGTCGCGACGCCGTCATCCAACGCGCCCGAACCCAACGCGGATGAGCCACCCGACCGCCACCGGCGACACCGCCCAGAACCTGATCCGGGCACGCCTGCGGCAACTCCTCGCCGACCGGGACCCGGCGACGACACCGGCGGCGGAGTTCCGCGGCGCCCAGTACGACACAGGCCTCGCCTGGGTCTGGTTCCCCGTCGGGTGGGGCGGTCTCGGTCTGCACCCCGACTTGCAAGACGTCATCGACGACGAACTTGCCCGGGCCGGAGCGCCGGCGGGCGAGGAAACCAGCGGTATCGCGCTGGGAATGGCAGCACCGACCGTAGTCGCGCACGGCAGCGACGAGCAGAAGCAACGACACCTGCGAAAGATCTTTACCGGCGAACACGTCTGGTGCCAGCTATTCAGCGAGCCCGGCGCCGGCTCCGATCTCGCCGGCCTGGCCACTCAGGCAGTACGCGACGGCGACGAATGGGTGATCAACGGACAGAAGGTCTGGACCTCGTTCGCGCACATCGCGGACTGGGCCATGTTGCTGGCTCGCACCGACCCAGACGTGCCCAAGCACCAGGGGCTGACCTACTTCCTGCTCGATATGCGCAGTCCGGGCGTCGAGGTACGAGCGCTGCGGGAGATGACAGGAGAAGCGCAGTTCAGCGAGGTGTTCCTGCCCGACATCCGGATCCCGGACTCGCAGCGGCTTGGGGCGGTGGGAGACGGCTGGCGGGTCGCGATCAGCACGCTGATGAGTGAGCGCACCAGCATGGGTTCCGGCTTCGGCGCGCCGGTGCAGGACGCGATAGCGATCTGGCGCGACCGCGGACTGTCCAATGCGGTGCAGCGGGACGCCCTGGCGCAGCTCTGGGTGCGCAGCGAGGCCAACCGGATGCTGGGCCTGCGGGCGCAGCAGCTACGCAAGTCCGGCGTGCCCGGGCCGGAGGGATCGATCGCCAAGCTGGCATCGGCCGAACTCGCCCAGCAGGTCTACGACTTCTGCCTCGAACTGCTCGGCGCCGAAAGCATGCTGTTCCCGGCGCGCTACACCCCGCACCGGATCGAGCGCGGCGGTCAGCTGCTCGCCGGTCGCGACCTACCGTGGCTGTTCGTCCGATCTCGCGGCTTCACCATCGAAGGCGGTACGTCCGAGGTACAGCGCAACATCCTTGCCGAGCGGATCCTCGGCCTGCCCGGTGACGCCCGGGTCGACCGCGACATCCCCTGGAAGCAGATCCCGCGCGGTTAACTCCGGCGCAGCAGCCGGCCGGGGCGGGCACCGGTGTCCTGGCCGTGTCGCCTGGTGACCTGCCCCGCGACGACGGTGGCGTCGTAGCCCGTGGCGTCCTGCAGCAACCGCACGCCGCCGGCCGGCAGGTCCGGGACCGCCCGCGGCGACGACAGCTGCAGGCGGTCGAAGTCGATCACGTTCAGGTCCGCGCGCAGGCCCGACTGCACCCGACCCCGATCGGTCAGGCCGTAGAGGGCAGCGGGCTGCGAGGTGAGCCTGCGCACCACCTCGGGGAGCTCCAGCCGGGGTCCGCGGGCGCGGTCCCGCGCCCAGTGCGTGAGCATGAAGGTGGGGATCGACGCGTCGCAGATGAAGGCGCAGTGGGCACCACCGTCGTTGAGTCCGACCACGGCGTCCTGATCCTGCAGCTGTTCGTAGAGCACGGTGTGGTCGTGGCTCGCGTAGTTGTACAGCGCGTACAACAGCATGCTTCCGTCCTGGCAGAGCATGTCGTACGCGACGTCCTCCATCGACCGGCCCTGCGCCTGTGCCTGTGCACCGACCGACCGCTCCAGCGGCTGCTCGTAGTCCGGCGGGGTGCCGAGCGGGTAACACTCCGCCAGCACGGTGCGGATGTAGGCGAGCTGAGCCTGCTCCCCGCGGTCGAGGTAGCGGTCGCTCTCGGCCAGGATGGCCTCTTTCACCTCGGGGCGGCGCAGGTGCACCAGCCGTTCCGGCAGCGGCAGGTGTGCGATCGCACGGTAGCTGTCGCGCGCCAAGAACGGATGCCGCACATCCCAGCCCCAGAGCACACCGAACGGGCGGCCGGCGATCAGCGGCGTGACCGAAGCACCGGCGGCACGCCAGTGCGCAGCCCGCTGCATCTCCGTCCGCCACCGGTCCGGCACGTGATGCCCCTGCAGCAGAATGAACGTGGTGTTCAGGCCCGTGTCCGCCGCGAGCCGGCCGATCCAGTCGAACTCGGCGGCCACCACCTCCGGCTTGTCGCTGCGGGCGAGCCCGCTCGGTGCGATCTCCATCAACCGGCCGCCGCCCGCGGCCACTGCCTTCCCGATCGCGACGAGCTCGTCCACACCGGCGAACGTGCCCGGGACCGGATGACCGTCCGATGACTTGTGTCCCATGGTCCGAGACGTGGTGAACCCGAAGGCGCCGGCTTCGACCGCCTCCCGGGCCAGATCGGCCATCCGGTCCACCTCGTCGGCGGACGCGGCGCCGTTGGTGTCGTCGTACCGGCGCATCACGTAGGTACGCAGTGGTCCGTGCGCGAGCTGCGTCCCGACGTCGACCGCCCAGTGCCGATTCTCGAGCGCGGCGAGGTAGTCCGGGAAGGACTCCCAGCCCCAGGACAGCCCCTCGGTGAGGGCAGCGCCGGGGATGTCCTCGACACCCTCCATCAGGCGAACCAGCGGCTCGTGCTCGCCGGGGTGAACGGGCGCGAATCCGACCCCGCAGTTGCCCATGATCACGGTGGTCACACCGTGACCACTGGACGGTTCGAGCAAGCCGTCCCAGGTCGCCTGGCCGTCGTAGTGGCTGTGGATGTCGACGAAGCCGGGCGTCACCAACCTCCCGGTGGCATCGATGACCTCGGGCGCGTCCGTGCCGAGGTCCGGCTCGACCGCGACGATGCGGCCGTCCCGGACACCGACGTCCGCGATGCGCTCCGGGGCACCGGTGCCGTCCAGAACCCGTCCGCCGCGCACGATCAGATCGAGCATCGCTGTCAGCCTCCCGCGTCCGTTAACCATCGCTCAACTCAATGCATCATCGCTCGAATGATTCCACGGACAGGTCGTAGAGGACCTCAGCGCCCGCGGTAACGGCCGGCAGCAGCGCCGCGGCGAGCGGGAGGACCTGTTCACCGTAGTAGCGGGCGGCCGCGAGGTCGGCGGGGCCGGTCGGGGTGAGTGCCTGCTCGGCGAGCAACCAGCCACCGAGCACCGTCGCGTACTGACGCAGGTACGGAGTCGCAGCGGCCAGCACGGCGGCGGGTCCGGCGCCGTGACGGGCCAACAGCCAATCGGTAGCGGCACGGAGCGCACCGAGGGCGGCGGTGAGCGAGGAACCCAGGTCGGCGAGCTCGCCGGTCAGCCGTGCCGCCGTCACGTCGATCATGTCGAACAGGTCGCCGATGGCGGCGCCGTCACGGAGCGGGAGCTTGCGGGAGACCAGATCGATGGCCTGGATCCCGTTTGTTCCTTCGTAGATGGCAGCGATGCGGACATCCCGCTCGTGCTGCTCAACCCCGGTATCGGTGATGTAGCCGGCCCCGCCGTGCACCTGGGTGGCGAGCCGGGTGAGCTCGGACCCGAGGTCGGTGCACCAAGCCTTGCTTGCCGGCGTGAGCAGATCCGCGAGTTCCTGGCCACGTCGCCTGCCCTGCTCGGAGGTGGCGGCATGGGCCTGGTCGATGGCCCAGCCGTTGGTGTACGCGAGCGCGCGCATGGCGTCGATGTGCGCACGGATGTGCAGCAGCATCCGGCGGACGTCCGGATGCTCGACGATGGGGGCATCGCCCGGCTGACCGACCGGCCGGCCCTGGACGCGCTCACGCGCGTAGCGCACCGCAGCCTGATACGCGCGCTCGGCGACGCCCAGGCCCTCGAGCCCGACCGACAGCCGGGCGTTGTTCATCATCGTGAACATCACCCGCATCCCGGTGTTGAGCTCACCGATCAGGAAGCCGATCGCGTCGTCGAACTCAAGGCTGCAGGTCGGCGCGGCGTGGATTCCCATCTTGTGCTCGATGCCGGTGCAACGCACCGCGTTTCGTTCGCCGGGGCTGCCGTCGGCCGCAGGCAGGAACTGGGGCACGATGAAGACCGAGATGCCGCGACTGCCGGCCGGCGCGCCCGGAGCCCGTGCCAGCACCAGGTGCACGATGTTCTCGGCCAGGTCGTGCTCGCCGTAGGTGATGAAGATCTTGTGCCCGCTGACCCGCCAGGAACCGTCCTCGACCGGGCGTGCACGAGTGGTCAAGGCACCGACGTCCGAACCGGCCTGCGGCTCGGTGAGGTTCATCGTCGCGGTCCACTCGCCGGTGACCAGCTTGGACAGGTAAAGCCCTTGCTGCTGTGGACTGCCGTGCGTGGTCAGCATCTCCACCGCGCCCTGCGTCAGCATTGGGCACAGGCTGAAGGCCATGTTGGCGGACGCCAGGATCTCCTGCATCGCGACCGCGAGCAACCAGGGGAATCCGCCGCCGCCGAACTCGGGACGGAACGGCACGCTCCCCCACCCGGCACGCACGTACTGTGCATAGGCCTCGCGCCAGCCCGGTGGCGTCGTGACCCTCCCGGAACCCGGGTCGTAGCTGGCGCCCACAGCGTCACCGCTGCGGTTGAGCGGGGCGATCACCTCGGCGCAGAACCGGCCGAACTCGGCGAGCACGCCGGTCATCGTCTCCAGGTCGGCGTGACCGAACCCGGGCAGCTCGTGCAGGGGGCCACGCCGCAACACCCGATCCAGGCTCGCCCGGATCGCGGTCAACGGCGGCGCGTAGGTATCGAACATCGCGATTCAGCGGTTGTGCTGGTAGAAGCCCCGGCCGGAACGCGCCGCCCCTTCGGCGATCCCCGATCCCATCGGCTCACGCCCGACGACACGCACTTGCTCAGTGATCTGCATGAGCACACTTTAGATGCCCGCTCATCTATCCCGTTCGGTTACCGTGCACGCGTGCAGGCCGAATCGTTCGATGCCATTGCCGAAGCACGCCGGCAATGGGTGCAACACGAGATCCCCGAGCCGCTGCCGATGGCCGCCGCGACGTCCATCATCCGGGCCAACCAGCTCGTCACGACGCGGGTCGACCGGGCGTTACGACCACTGGGACTGACCTTCGCCCGGTACGAACTGCTCATGCTGCTGTCGTTCTCCCGCAACGGCGCGCTACCGATCACCACGATGGGCCCGCGCTTGATGGTCCATCCGACCGGCGTCAGCAAGCTCGTGGACAAGCTTGAGCAGCAGGATTTGGTACGGCGTGAACCGAATCCGCGGGATCGCCGCAGCACCCTTGCGCGGATCACGCCCACCGGGCGGCGCGTCGCGAAAAAGGCCTCCGGCGCCGTCGCGGGGATTCGCTTCGGAACCGACCTGTCCGACCGGGATCTCGAGCGGCTCACAGCGCTGCTGACCAGCCTGCGACGGCGGGCTGGCGATCTCGGCGGGGGTGTCAAGGATCAACCGGAGTAGGCGTAACCCATCAACCGAAGCACCGTCAGGCATCAACCGACGTAACACACGCGAGACGAGCCGACGCCGGGATTCGAACCCGGAACCGCTCGATTACAAGTCGAGTGCGCTAGCCGTTGCGCCACGCCGGCGGACCAGGGACGAGTCTACGGACGCCCGGCGATCCGCCGCCGCCGCGCCACCTCCGCCAACACGACCCCCGCGGCCACGCCGGCGTTCAGCGACTCCACCTCGCGCACCAGTGGTATCGCGACCCGCACGTCGCAGGCCTGCGCGACCAGCCGGGACAGTCCGCTGCCCTCGCTCCCGACCACGAGCACCAAGGGCTCGGTCGCGAGGTCGAACTCGTCCAGCGATACCTCACCGGACGCCGCCAAGCCGGCCACCATGAGCCCGGCTGCCGCATAGTCGCGCAGGACGCGCGTCAGGTTCGTCGCTTGGGCCACCGGGATGCGCGCGGCAGCTCCCGCACTGGCTTTCCAGGCCCCGGCGGTCATCCCGGCCGAGCGCCGTGTCGGAATCAGTACCCCGTGGCCGCCGAACGCGGCGGCACTGCGCACCACGGCACCGAGGTTGCGCGGATCTGTCACTCCGTCCAACGCGACGAGAAGCGCCGGCTCGGCGTCATCCCCGGCCCGCGCCAACAGGTCGTCCGGGTGCAGGTAGCCGTACGGAGGTACGCGCAGCGCAACGCCTTGGTGGACTGCGCCCGCGGTCAACCGGTCCAGCTCGGGCTTGCTCGACTCCAACAGCGGAATTCGCTGCTGGGCAGCGATTCTCAACGCCTCGGAGACCCGCTTGTCCCGGTCCAGCCCGGCGGCCACCAGCAACGCCGTGGCCGGCACCTGGGCTCGCAAGGCTTCGACGACCGTGTTGCGACCGGCGACATGCTCGGCATCGCTGCCGGCTACGCCGCCGCCGGCGCGATGGGCGCGGTCACCATCGTCACGGCGGCGCGCGGCCGGGTCGGCACGACGGGCCGCGGCGGCTGCACGTCGCGCGGCCGGGTGGCCGGTCCGCTCCGTCGCGGGCGGTGTCGGCCCCTTGCCTTCGAGCCGCTTGCGGCCGTACCCGCCGGAGCCACTGGGCGCTGGGCGACCGTCCTTGCCCCGGCCCTTGCCGCGGGCCTTGGGCAGCCCGCCCGCGCCGCCGCGGCGCGGACCGCCCTTCCCGCTAGGTGCCATGGGCGCAGCCTACGGGGAGCGGCTCAGGAGCCTGCGGGATTGCGCTGCAGCAGCGCAGTCGCGCAGGCAGCACGGCCCTCACCGCGACCGGTCAGCCCGAGACCGTCCGTGCTGGTCGCCGCCACCGAGACCGGAGCCCCGTCCAGCGCGGCCGAGAGAGCTGCCTGCGCCTCGGACCGGTGCGGCCCGAGCCGCGGCGTGTTCGCGATCACCTGTACGGCGACATTCGTCACCTGCCAACCATCGGCGCGCACCAGCCGAAGGACCTCGGCGAGCAACACCGCGCCGGAAGCCCCCGACCATTGCGGACGGTCCACCCCGAAAATCGCGCCGAGGTCACCCAGCCCGGCCGCCGACAGCAGCGCGTCGCACACGGCGTGCGCCGCGACGTCCCCGTCGGAGTGACCGGAGCAACCGGCATCGCCGGCGAAGTGAACCCCGGCGAGCCAGCACGGCCGGCCCGCCTCGATCGGGTGTACATCCACGCCGATGCCGGTTCGCAACTCAACCACGGGAACCGCCCGTCCCCGCCGCGACGGCCGCGAGCGACTCGAGGTCCGCCGGCACCGTCACCTTCGCCGCCGCCGGGTCGCCGGGAACCGTCCGAACCCGGACACCCGCAGCCTCGACCAGAGCGGCGTCGTCGGTGGCGTCGGCGCCCGACGCGTGTGCACGGACCAGTACGGTCCGGGCGAAGCCCTGCGGAGTCTGCACAACACGCAGTGTGGCGCGGTCGGGCGTCGCGATCACCCACCCGTCGTCGTCGACGACCTTGACCGTGTCCGCGACCGGCAGCACCGGCACCACGGCACCGGCCCCATCGCGAAGGGCAGCCAACACGCGCGATGCCAGCTCGGCCGATGCCAGCGGTCGAGCGGCGTCGTGCACGAGCACGAACTCGACCTCGGCTGGCAGCACCGCCAGGCACGCGCGCACCGAATCCGAGCGTTGCGCACCACCGGTGACGGCGACGGCGTCCGGCACCGCCGCCTGCACGTCATCCAGGAAGTCGCTGCCGCCGGCGACGAGCACGACGTCGCATACCGCGGAGAGCGCGTCGACCGCCCAACGCACCAACGGCCGGCCGGCCAGCAACCGGAGTGACTTCGGAGTCGAACCGCCCAAGCGCTCGCCGCGGCCAGCGGCCAGCACGATCCCGGCTACCCGGAGTCGGGCCGGCGACTGCTGGGTCAGGAGGCGAGCACCTCGTCGAGCAGCACCTCGGCCTTGTCCTCGTTGGTGCCTTCGGCGAGTGCCAGTTCGGAGACGAGGATCTGCCGCGCCTGCGCCAGCATCCGCTTCTCGCCCGCGGACAGGCCGCGTTCCTTGTCCCGGCGCCACAGATCGCGCACGACCTCGGCCACCTTGTTCACGTCACCGGAAGCGAGCTTGTCGCGGTTGGCCTTGTAGCGCCGCGACCAGTTAGTCGGCTCTTCGGTGTGGGGCGCGCGCAGCACCGAGAAGACCTTGTCCAGCCCCTCCTGCCCGACCACGTCCCGGACACCCACGATTTCGGCATTCTCGGCGGGCACACGCACTGTCAGGTCACCTTGGGTGACCTTCAAAACCAGATAGATCTTCTCCTCGCCCTTGATCGTCCGAGTCTCGATAGCTTCGATCAGAGCAGCGCCGTGATGTGGATAAACAACGGTCTCGCCGACAGCGAAGGTCATGTGTTGTGGTCCCTTCCGGTGGACTTCAGAATACCACCGGCAAAACCGCAGGTCAGGGCCACGGCGACGGCCCGGAAGGCCGGGACCCCCCTTGACAAAGCGGCTCCGACGCGACGCGGCGGCGGGCGCAAGCACCGCGCTGTGCCGGTGATGAAATTGCGCGTACTGTCCGAGGGGCAGCTGACATGTCGCCGCGCTTGTGGGGTAACACGAATGGGTGGGGTCCGTTCGGTCCGCGTACTCGCTCGGCGGTCGCGGACAGCAGTGGAGGTGGGGTGAACGTGCAGACACCTACCGACCCGCCTGATGACGCCGGCCGCCCGGACGAGCGACAGTCGCTGGCCTATCTCGCAGATCACCTCGTCGTCCCGGATGACATCTCCGAGCTGGACGACGAGGTCAAGCGCTGGCGTCACGAACGAAAGCAGCAGCAGCGACGGGCCCGGCTAGCCCGGCTCGTCCCCGTCCGGTGGCAGCACTACGGCATCACCGCCCCACTGCTGGTGGCCAGCATGCTGTTGCTCGGTGCGTTCGGCGCGATGCTCACGCTGTTCACCCCGACGCACCACGACCGGCCCCAGCCGGTGGCCGCACCGCTCGCGGACCCGACGGTCCCGCCGGGCCAGCTCGGCGGCCTGCTGCCCGGGGTCGCGCTCGCCACGGCGGACGGGAACGCCCTCGGCACCCACGCGCTGAAGCGACCCGCCGTCGTCCTGCTGGTTCCGCGTGACTGCGCGGACTGCGTGGCCACCGTCGGTCACGTCGCGGCCACGGCCGCGCCGTACGCGATGGCGCAGTACGTCGTCGCTGGCACGCCGCAGGACGCGCGGCGGTACGCAGCGGTCGACAGTCACCTGCTTACCGGCGTGGTGGACACCAACTCGGCCCTGCTGCAGGCCTACGGCGCGACTCCGGGCACCCCGACCCTGGTCGTCGTCGGCGATGACGGGACGGTCCGCTCGATCACGCCCGGCGTCAATGCCGGATCCGCGCTCACCGACCAACTGGACAAGGCATTCGCCACAGACCGGTCCGCAGCCGCGTAGCCCGCCGTTGGGGTGAGTCGGGTGCTGCGGACGGACGCCGGCCTCCCCACCGGGTCAGTCACGCCGCCACTCGGTACGCTCTGGGCCGAACCCGCACTTGGAAGTCAGGAGTCCTGCCGGTGGTCCGCCCGCTGTGTGCCCGCCCATTCGCGGGTGTCATCTTCGCCGGTATCGCAACAGTCGTGCTGCTCGGGGGGTGCGGCCAGGTCGGCTCGCAGGCCCGCGAGCACTCCAGCACCGCCGGCGTGAACGGGGACGTCGGTCGGATCGCCGTCCGCAACGCGCAGATCACCATCACCGACACCGATACCGGCGTGCTGGCGCTCACCGTGTTCAACGAGGGCGACGCCAGCGACACGCTCGCGAACGTCACCTCGAAGGCCTTCAGCGGCGTCCGGTTCCCGTCCAGCACAGTGCTCGCGAAAACGGACGCGCAGGAGACCGATCCCTCGGTCGGAGGCGACGCGGAGGCCGGCTTCGCGTCGACGGGTTCAGCCAGCAACGTCGCACTGCCCACCACGGGCGGCGTGTTCCTGAACACCGACGCGACCGCGATCCACCTCACCGGCGTCACCGGTTCGCACCTGGTCGGTTCCACTATCGCGATCCAGCTGAATTTCACGGATGCTGGCACCCTCACCTTGGACGTCCCGGTCGTGGACAGTGACGTGCCGCCGCCGGTATCCGACTCCTCCTACACCTCGCCCCCCGCCGCCGGGACCGACTCCGGCGGCGAGTAGCCGCCACAGGCGGCCACTGTCCCCGCCGCGTCGTACCGTCGGCGGGTGCCTTCCCGCCCCAGCGCGTCCGCCCGCCCGTCGAAGCCGTCCTTCCGCTGCGAGGAGTGCGGCGCCACAGCGGTCCGGTGGGTCGGTCGGTGCCCGCAGTGCCAAGCCTGGGGCACGCTGGTCGAGGTCGGCGCTCCGAAGGCACGGCAGGTGCAGGCCAGCGCGGTCAGCGCACCGGCGCGCCCGATCGCCGACATCGACGCGGTGGCGGCACGCGCGCGTCCGACCGGCGTCGACGAACTCGACCGTGTCCTCGGCGGTGGTCTCGTGCCTGGCGCGGTGGTGCTGCTGGCCGGTGAACCCGGGGTGGGCAAATCCACGCTGCTGTTAGCGGTCGCACACCACGCGGCGCGCGCAGACGCGCCCGCCCTGATCGTCTCCGGTGAGGAGTCCACCGCCCAGGTCCGGCTGCGCGCCGGGCGGATGAACGCGCTGTCGCCGTATCTGTTTCTTGCGGCGGAGAACGACCTCGGCGCCCTGCTCGGCCACGTCGACGCCGTCTCTCCCGGCCTGCTCGTCGTCGACTCGGTACAGACGTTCGCGCACCCGGACGTGGAGGGCGCGCCAGGCGGAGTCACCCAGATCCGGGAGGTGACCGGCGCCCTGATCCGGATCGCCAAGGAACGGGCACTGCCGGTCGTGCTGGTCGGCCACGTCACCAAGGACGGCGGGATCGCCGGCCCCCGGCTGCTGGAGCACCTGGTAGACGTAGTGCTCTCGTTCGAAGGCGACCGGCACACCAGCCTGCGGATGGTGCGCGCGGTGAAGAACCGGTTCGGCGCGACGGACGAGGTCGGCTGCTTTGCGCTCACCGAGGACGGCATCGTCGGACTCACGGATCCGTCCGGGCTGTTCCTGTCCGCCGGTGGCCGCAGCCCGGCGCCGGGGACCTGCGTCACGGTGGCCCTGGAGGGGCGGCGGCCGCTGGTCGCCGAGGTACAGGCGCTGGTCGTCGCCACCGGCGCGAACTTCCCGCGCCGCGCCGTGACCGGCATGGAGTCGGCGCGGGTGTCGATGCTCGCTGCCGTGCTGGAGAAGCAAGCCGGTGTGATCCTTTCCAACCAGGAGATCTACGCCTCGACCGTCGGTGGCGTCACCCTGGCCGAACCGGCGGTCGACCTCGCCGTCGTGCTGGCGCTGGCGGGGTCCGCCGCCGCCCGACCGCTGCCGGACGGGATGTGCGCCTGCGGTGAAGTCGGGCTGGCCGGCGACGTCCGGCCAGTGACCGGGCTGCCCCGCCGGGTGGCCGAAGCAGCCCGACTCGGATTCACCCACCTGCTCGTACCGCAGCAGCCGGTGCAGCAGCGGGACCTGCCGGCCGGTGTTGCGACCACGCCGGTCCGGAATGTGTTCGAAGCGTTACATCAGGCCGGGGTAAGCCCGCGACAGCGCCGGTAGAATCACGCGAGCGGGATTGCGGAAGCACACGGAGGGAAGCGGTGGCCAGCAGCATGTCAGCGCCCACCAACGACGAGCGGCTACTCACCGCGCTCGCGATCATCGCTCCCGGCACGATGCTGCGCGACAGCCTGGAGCGGATCCTGCGCGGGAACACTGGCGCGCTGATCGTGCTCGGCTTCGACAAGACCGTGGACCAGATCTGCTCCGGCGGCTTCCCGCTGGACGTGGAATTCTCCTCCACCCGAATGCGCGAACTGGCCAAGATGGACGGCGCGATCGTGCTGTCGAATGACCTGACCCGGATCGTGCGCGCCGCCGTCCACCTGATGCCGGACCCGTCGATCCCGACCGAGGAATCCGGCACTCGACACCGCACCGCGGAGCGCGTCGCCCGGCAGACCAATCTTCCGGTGATCAGCGTCAGCCAGTCGATGAACATCGTCGCGCTCTACGTCGCGGGCCGCCGCTACGTACTGGACGACTCAGCCGCGATTCTGTCCCGCGCCAACCAGGCGCTGGCGACCCTGGAGCGGTACAAACTCCGGCTGGACGAGGTCAGCGGCACCCTTTCGGCGCTGGAGACCGAGGATCTCGTCACCGTCCGGGACGCGCTCGCGACGATGCAGCGGCTCGAAATGGTGCGCCGGATCGCCCGCGAGATCGAGGGCTACACGGTCGAACTCGGGACCGACGGCCGACTGCTGTCACTCCAGCTCGAGGAACTGATGGCCGACGTCGAACAGGAGCGTGAGCTGCTGGTGCGGGACTACCTGCCGACCGGACGCAAAGTCCGCAAGGTGGAAACCGTGCTGTCGGAACTGGACCAGATCAGTGCGACCGACCTGCTGGATCTGTCTACCCTTGCTCGCGCCGTCGGGATGCCGTCGACGGCCGACGGACAAGAGACCGCAGTGTCTCCCCGCGGTTACCGGCTGCTGGCGCGAGTCCCGCGGGTACCGAGGCCGCTGGTGGATCGGCTCGTGGAGCACTTCGGATCACTGCAGAAGCTGCTCAGCGCCGGGGTCGACGATCTGCAGTTCGTCGAGGGGATCGGCGAAGCCCGGGCCCGGACGATCCACGAAGGGCTCTCCCGCCTCGCGGAGTCGAGCATCCTCGAGCGTTACGTCTGATCCCCGCGTCTGATCCGGCCGGTCAGTGAAGACGGAAGACCGCCTCGTTACTGGTCACTCCGGCCCAGCTGGCCGTCACCCGGTAGGTGCCCGCCGCGGCGGTGCTGCTGCCGTACACCTTCTTGCAACCGGGGGCGGAACGATCGCGCTGCCAGCTACGCACCGAGCTGGCACCCCCCTTGTCGCCGAGCGTCGTCACTGGGCCGCTGGTGCTCTTGGCGCAGTCCACATTGGACCAGATCCGGTCCGAGCCCGACACGACGGTGAACACCACCGGCGCGGGAGCGGTGCAGGACGGGCCGGTGGTGGAAAGCACCGCGGTGAACTTCGGAGCGGTCCCGGCAGGGTAGTCGTCCGCCGATGTGGTCACCTTCAGCGACAACGCGTCCGTCGCGCACTGGGTGATCGTCCCGGAGGTGGCGCTGGCCGCCGTGGTGCTCGCTGTCGTCGCAGTGCCGGACGCCGTCGGAGTGGCTCCCGCGGCGCCGGTCGCGGTGGTCGTCGGGCTGGCTGTCGGCGAGACCGTCGAACTGCTGTCGGCCGTGCTCGGTGTCGTCGAGGACGACGGCGACGTGGTGATCGCCTGATGGTTGCCACCAGAACCGCCGCGCCCGACCACCGCGACCAGGACCACGATGACGGCGACGACGACCAGCAACGCCACACCCCTGCGCCACCAATACGCGCCGCTGGGTAGCGGGCCGCGCGGATGGCGGATGGAATCCCACCGGAAGCCTTCCATTGCCGCTTGATGCTAACCAGCGGCAGACCACCCGCTCCCGACCGACACGGGCATGTGAGGATCCCTGCGTGCCTGCTTCGCCGCCGTTGCCGCCCGGATCCGCCACAGTGCTCGATCCGGCCCCGCTACTGGCGTGGTACGCCACGGCGGCACGTGACCTGCCCTGGCGGGCGCCTGGCGCGGGCGGGTGGGCGGTCCTGGTCAGCGAAGTGATGCTGCAACAGACGCCGGTCGCACGGGTGCTCCCGGTTTACCAGGGCTGGCTGCGACAATGGCCGACCCCGGTCGCCTGCGCCGCGGCGCGGCCCGCGGACCTGGTGCGGCAGTGGGGGCGGCTGGGCTATCCCCGGCGCGCGCTCCGGCTACGCGAAGCAGCCATCGCCTGCGTCGAACGGCATGACGGTGCCGTCCCGGCCGACCCGGCTGCGCTGCGCGCCCTCCCGGGCGTCGGCATCTACACCGCCGCCGCCGTCGCGGCATTCGCCTACGGCGAGCGGGTGGCGGTAGTGGACACGAACGTCAAGCGGGTGGTGGCTCGCGCGATCCGCGCGCTGGACGACCCGCGTCCGGTGACGGCCGCCGACCACCGCGCTGTCGCGGCGGTGCTGCCGGACGCGGATGCACCGCGCTGGTCCGCCGCGGTCATGGAACTGGGTGCGACGGTCTGCACCGCACGCGCCCCGCACTGCGCCCGTTGCCCGATCGCTGCAGGCTGCCGTTGGTTGGCCGCCGGGTCGCCGAGTTGGAACGGGCCGGCACCGAAGGCACAGGGATATGCCGGCACGGACCGGCAGGTCCGCGGTCGGCTGCTGGAACTGCTACGGGCCGCCGACCACGCCGTAAAGACAGACGAGCTGGCCGCTGCCTGGGACGAGCCGGTACAGCGCGAGCGGGCGCTGGCGTCGCTGATCGCGGACGGTCTCGCGGTGGTCGTACCGGACGGGTACGCCCTGCCGACGTGAGCGAGCAGTCGACCGCCTCCGGTTTTTACGCGGCCGGCGTTCGCCGTAGCCGCGTAAAAACCGGAGGCAGGTCGGATCGGGCAGGTCGGACGGGCAGCGGGTGAGTCGGACTACTCGTCCGCCGAGCCGGACAGTTCGACCGGCGGGACGTCCGGCACCTGCGACGGCTTCGCCTCACCCCGGAAGGTGAACCGTTGCGCACCGTCCGCACCGTCCGCACCGTCCGGGACCGGCTCGACGTCGACGACGACGATCTGGCCGGCGTGCAATTCGCCGAACAGGATCTTCTCGGACAGCGTGTCCTCGATCTCCCGCTGGATGGTCCGCCGCAGTGGACGGGCCCCGAGCACCGGGTCGTAGCCCTTGCGCGCGAGCAGCTTCTTGGCCGCTGCGGTCAGTTCCAAGCCCATGTCCTTGTTCTTCATCGCCGCATCGACGCGGGTCAGCATCAAGTCCACCATCCGGACGATCTCCTCCTCGGAGAGCTGGTGGAACACGATGATGTCGTCGATCCGGTTCAGGAACTCAGGCCGGAAATGCTGCTTGAGCTCGTCGTTGACCTTCGCCTTCATCCGGTCGTAATCCAGCGCCGCATTGTTGGTCGAGAAACCGATTCCCGGGCCCTTGGCGATATCACGAGTACCCAGGTTCGATGTCATGATCAACACGGTGTTCTTGAAGTCGACCTGGCGCCCCTGGGCATCCGTGAGCCGGCCGTCCTCAAGGATCTGCAGCAAGGTATTGAAAACATCCGGGTGTGCTTTCTCGACCTCGTCGAACAGCACCACGCTGAACGGCTTGCGCCGGACCCGCTCGGTGAGCTGGCCGCCCTCCTCATACCCGACGTAACCGGGCGGGGAGCCGACCAACCGGGACACGGTGTGCTTCTCCATGTACTCGCTCATGTCGAGCTGGATCAGCGCGTCCTCGTCGCCGAACAGGAATTCGGCCAGCGTCTTGGACAGCTCCGTCTTCCCCACGCCGGTCGGACCGGCGAAGATGAACGACCCGCCGGGGCGCTTCGGGTCCTTCAGGCCCGCCCGGGTCCGACGGATAGCCTGGCTGACCGCCTTGATGGCCTCGTCCTGGCCGATGATGCGCTTGTGGAGTTCGTCCTCCATGCGCAGCAGACGCGCCGTCTCCTCCTCGGTGAGCTTGAAGACCGGGATCCCGGTCCAGATCGCCAGCACCTCGGCGATCTGCTCGTCATCCACCTCGCTCACGACGTCGAGGTTGCCGGCCTTCCACTCCTTCTCGCGCTGCGCCTTCTCCGCGATGAGGGTCTTCTCCTTGTCGCGCAGCGACGCTGCCTTCTCGAAGTCCTGCGCGTCGATGGCGGATTCCTTCTCCCGGCTCACCTCGGCGATCCGCTCGTCGAACTCACGAAGGTCCGGCGGCGCGGTCATCCGGCGGATCCGCATCCGCGAGCCAGCCTCGTCGATCAGATCGATCGCCTTGTCCGGCAGGAAGCGGTCCGAGATGTACCGGTCCGCGAGGTTTGCCGCCGCGACCAGAGCTGCGTCGGTGATCGAGACGCGGTGGTGGGCCTCGTACCGGTCGCGCAGCCCCTTGAGGATCTCAATGGTGTGCGCGACCGTCGGTTCGCCGACCTGGATCGGTTGGAAACGACGCTCCAGCGCCGCGTCCTTCTCCAGGTGCTTGCGGTACTCGTCGATGGTGGTCGCGCCGATGGTCTGCAGTTCGCCGCGGGCCAGCATCGGCTTGAGGATGCTGGCGGCGTCGATGGCACCCTCGGCCGCACCGGCCCCGACCAGAGTGTGGATCTCGTCGATGAACAGGATGATGTCGCCGCGGGTGCGAATCTCCTTGAGGACCTTCTTCAGCCGCTCTTCGAAATCACCGCGGTAGCGCGATCCGGCAACCAGAGCGCCGAGGTCCAGCGTGTAGAGCTGCTTGTCCTTGAGCGTCTCAGGCACCTCGCCCTTGACGATCGCCTGCGCCAGCCCTTCCACCACCGCGGTCTTGCCGACACCGGGCTCGCCGATGAGCACCGGGTTGTTCTTGGTGCGACGAGAGAGCACCTGCATCAGGCGCTCGATCTCTTTCTCCCGGCCGATGACCGGGTCGAGCTTGTTCTCGCGGGCAGCCTGGGTGAGGTTACGGCCGAACTGGTCGAGCACCAGCGACGTGGACGGAGTGCCCTCCTGGGCCCCGGCGCCGACGGCGCTCGGGTCGCCCTTGCCTTGGTACCCGGACAGCAGCTGGATGACCTGCTGCCGGACCCGGTTCAGATCCGCGCCCAGCTTGACCAGCACCTGGGCGGCCACGCCCTCACCCTCGCGGATCAGCCCGAGCAGGATGTGCTCGGTGCCGATGTAGTTGTGGCCGAGCTGCAGCGCCTCACGCAGGCTGAGCTCCAGCACCTTCTTGGCCCGCGGCGTGAACGGGAGGTGGCCGGACGGGGCCTGCTGGCCCTGCCCGATGATCTCCTCGACCTGGGAGCGGACGCCTTCCAGGGAGATGCCGAGGGATTCCAAGGCCTTGGCCGCGACGCCTTCGCCCTCGTGGATCAGCCCGAGCAGGATGTGCTCGGTGCCGATGTAGTTGTGGTTGAGCATGCGCGCTTCTTCCTGCGCAAGCACGACCACGCGTCGGGCCCGGTCGGTGAATCTCTCGAACATGGTGCGCTCCTCACCCGCGGGAAGGGTGCCGACCGCCGGCACCAGCCCACCTCATCCATCGTAGTCGGCCTGCGAGGTGCAACGACCCGCCCACGCTGCGGTGTTCCTTCCCCCAGGCCGGCGCACTACGCCCAGGGCGAACAGCGCAGTGCGACCGCCCTCTCAGACCGGTCAGTGCGCCGCTTCGTACGCCTCCCGGATTTGCGCCGAAATGCGCCCGCGCTCGCTGACCTGGAAGCCGTTGTCGCGCGCCCATACCCGGATCGCGCTCAAATCCGTCGTCCGCCCGCTGCTCACCGGCCGGACGCGCCCCCGCGCCCGGCTCGCCTTGCGGGCCGCGCCGACGTACGGCGCGAGCGCATCACGCAACGCCGCGGCATTCTTGCGGTTGAGGTCGATCTCGTAGCTGGTGCCATCCAAAGCGAACGCCACGGTCTCGTCCGCTTCGCCGCCGTCGATGTCGTCCTCAAGCACCACCAGTGTTCTTTGCGCCACGTGGATACCTTTCCGCGAGTCTTTTCGAAAACAATCTCAAATTCCCGTTGATCATGCAATTTTATACCCGATACGCCGAGGCACGCCCGAAAACTTTACATGATCAACGAGGTTTTGCGCCGGACGGGTTCATACCGCGGAATTCAGGGACCAGGATTCAGCGCCCGGATTCAGGATTCAGGCTTGACCAGGGGAAAGAGCTGCGTTTCCCGCAGCGTGGTAGCACCGGTGAGCGTCATGAGAAGCCGGTCAATTCCCATACCCATGCCACCGGACGGCGGCATCCCGACCTCGAGCGCACGCAGGAAATCCTCGTCCAGCGCCATCGCCTCCTGGTCACCGCCGGCGGCGCGCAACGACTGGGCGACCAGTCGCTCCCGCTGCACCACCGGGTCGACCAGCTCGGAGTAGGCGGTTGCGAGCTCGGTCCCGAACACGATCAGGTCCCAGGACTCGGTCAGCCGCGGGTCGTCCCGGTGCGCGCGCGTCAGCGGACGTACCTCGACCGGGTAGTCGCGGACGAACGTCGGTGCGTGCAGGGTGTGCTCGACGAGCTTGTCGAACAGCAACAGCGCGATCTCACCGCCGCTGGCGCCGTCGGCGACCTCGAGCCCGTGCTCGACCGCGATCTGACGCAGCGCGTCCGGCGGGGTACCGGGTGTGACCTGCGTGCCGACCACCGCACTCACCGCCGCATGCAGCGTGACGGACGGCCACGGCACGTCCAACTCGACGCTCGACCCGTCCGGTCGTGGCACCGTGGTGTCGCCGTGTGCGGCCCGGGCGGCGGCGAGCACGAGTTCCCGGGTGAGCGTCGCCATGGTGTCGTAGTCGCCGTACGCCTCGTACGCCTCGAGCATCGCGAACTCGGGCGAGTGGGTCGCGTCGACGCCCTCGTTGCGGAAGTTTCGGTTGATCTCGAAGACCTTCTCCAGCCCGCCGACGACGCAACGCTTGAGGAACAACTCGGGCGCGATCCGCAGCGACAGGTCGAGGTCGAAGGCATTCATGTGCGTGGTGAACGGGCGCGCCGTCGCACCACCGTGCACGACCTGCAGCATCGGCGTCTCGACCTCGAGGAATCCCTTGTCCTGCAAGGTCTCCCGGATGCTGCGCACGACCGCGACCCGGGTTTCGGCCAGCCTCCGCGCCGCAGGGCGCAGCCAGAGGTCGACGTAGCGCTGCCGTACCCGGGACTCCTCCGACAGCGCCCGGTGCGCGACCGGCGGCGGCCGCAGCGCCTTCGCGGTCAGCACGAACAGGTCGGCGAGCACGCTCAGCTCGCCGCGCCGGGAGGTGATCACCTCGCCACTGACCCCCACCTGGTCCCCGAGGTCCACGTCGGTCTTCCACGCCGCGAGCGCCTCCGCCCCGACCTTGTCCAGGCTGAGCATCACCTGCAGGTCGGCGCCGCGACCTGCCCCGTCCCGGAGCGTGGCGAAGCACAGCTTGCCGGTGTCGCGCTTGAACACCACTCGGCCGGTGATCGCCACGGTGGAGCCGGTCGAGGTGTCCGCGGGCAGGTCGGCGTACCGGGCCCGCAGCGCTTCGGCGGTCGCGGTACGGGCGAACCCCACCGGATACGGCTCGATGCCGGCCGCCAGCAGTCGGTCGTACTTCGATCGCCGGACCCGCATCTGCTCGGGCAGGTCGTCCTCGGCGGAGGTGTCGGACTCGGCGGCGGTGTCGGGCTCGGTCGGGGACGCGGTGCTCACACCGCGAGCGTAGTGATCCGCGCGAACGAGTTCGTGTCAGCCGGAGTGCCGGTCGATGTTGCGCTCGAATACCAACCGGAGCCCGATCAGGGTGAGGTCCGGCTCGTGGAAGTTGATCGTCTTGGACTCGCCGAGTACCAGTGGCGCCAGCCCGCCGGTGGCCACGACGCGAACGTCCGCCGCCGGGCCTCCGAGCTCGTCGATGATCCGGCGCACCAGCCCGTCCACCTGGCCCACGGTGCCGTAAAGGAAGCCGGACTGCAGGGCTTCCACGGTGGATTTCGCGATCACCGACCGCGGCCGGGCCAGTTCCACCTTGAACAGCCGGGCACCACGCGCGGCCAGCGCGTCGATACCGACCTCGACGCCGATGGCCAGCGCACCGCCGAGGAACTCCCCCTTGGCGCTGACCACATCGAAGTTGGTCGAGGTGCCGAAGTCCACCACGATCGCCGGGCCGCCGAACAGGTGGTGCGCAGCGAGCGTGTTCACGATCCGGTCGGCGCCCACCTCGCGCGGATTGTCGTAGAGCAATGGCACGCCGGTGCGCACTCCGGGTTCCACCACCACCGTGGGCAGGTGCGAGTAGTACCGCTCGAGCATCAGCCGGATCTCGTGCAGCACGGCCGGTACGGTCGAGCACACCGCGACCCCGGAAATCTCCGTCCCGCCGAGTAGCCCGCGCACCTGCAGCGCGAGTTCGTCCGCGGTAGCGCGGGCATCGGTGCGCACCCGCCAGGAGTCGACCAGGCGCTCTCCCTCGAATGCGCCGAGAACGGTGTTGGTGTTGCCGACGTCCAGTGCGAGCAGCATCAGTGCACCCGTTCCCCGGCGCTGGTCCGGCCCGGTGCTGCCTGCAGGTCGAGCCCGATGTCGAGCACCGGAGCGGAATGGGTCAACGCGCCGACGGCGAGGAAGTCCACCCCGGTCGCGGCGACGTCCGCGGCGGTATCCAGGGTGAGGCCACCGGATGCCTCCAGCCGCACGTCACCGGCGGAACGGGCCAGGGCGACGGACGCACGCAGGTCGTCCAGCGACATGTTGTCCAGCAGCAGCAGGGTGGCACCGGCTTCAATCGCGGCGGTTACCTGGGCGACGGTGTCGCACTCCACTTGCACCGGCAGGTCAGGAAACTCGGCTCGCACGGCGGCATAGGCCGGTGCCACCCCGCCGGCCGCGACGACGTGATTGTCCTTGATCAGGGCCTCGTCGGACAGCGACATCCGGTGGTTGACGCCGCCGCCGCAGCGGACCGCGTACTTCTCCAGCGCGCGCAGTCCCGGCGTCGTCTTGCGGGTGTCGCGGATCCGGGCGCCGGTCCCCGCCACCGCGTCCACCCACCGCCCGGTAAGGGTGGCGATGCCGGACAGGTGGCCGAGCAGGTTCAGCGCAGGACGCTCGGCGGTGAGCAGGGTGCGGGTCAGCCCGGTGACCCGCAGCAGTGGCTGGCCCGGGGCGACCCGGTCACCGTCGGTGGCGGCGACTTCCAGCACGATGTCGTCGTCGGCACAGGCGGCGACCATCGCCGCGGCCACCGGCAGCCCCGCGACGATCCCGGCAGCCCGGGGGGCGAACACCGCAGTGCCCTCGGCGTCGAAGGGCACCGTCGCGACCGACGTCAGGTCCAGTCCGCCGCCGGCGTCCTCGACCAGTGCCCGCTCGCACAGATCCTGCACCGCGTTCGGATCCAGCCCAGCCGCCGCGAGCAGCGCCGGGATGTCCGGTCCGATCATCGGCTGACCTCGTGGTGCAGCGCCCCGCTCGGGTCGAGCGTTGCGTCCAGGTGACACCGCCAGGCATCGCGCGGCACGTCGTACTCCTCGCGCCAGTGACTGCCCCGCGTCTCGGCGCGTTCCCGGGCCGCCGCCACCAGCGCGCTCGCCACCGTGTGCAGGTTGGTGACCTCCCAGGCGTCGGTGGACGGTTCCGGAGCCGGCTCGACCGTGGACTCGGTGAGCAACGCGCTCAGCTCTTCCGCTGTCCGAGCCAGCGACTCCTCACTGCGCAGTACGCCTGCCCCCCGTGTCATGGCCTGCACGATACGGGTCCGGGCGACCGGGTGGATCAGTCCGGCCGGCCCCAACTCCGGGACCGGAAGTGCTTGCGGTGCAAGGCCTCCACCCAGGCTCTGGCCGATCCGGGTGGCGAACACCAGCCCCTCCAGCAGCGAGTTGGAGGCCAGCCGGTTCGCACCGTGCACCCCGGTGCAGGCCACCTCGCCACAGGCGTAGAGGCCCTCGATCGAGCTGCGCCCGTCCAGGTCGACGGCGATACCGCCGGACGCGTAGTGCGCCGCCGGAGCCACCGGCAGCAGATCGGTGACCGGGTCGAAACCCGCCTCGCGACAGCGCGCCGCGATGGTCGGGAAGCGGCGCGCGATCACCTCGGCACCGAGGTGGCGGGCGTCGAGGTAGAGGTGCTCGACACCGGTCGTCAGCATCCGACGGGCCATCGCCTTCGCGACCACGTCCCGCGGAGCGAGGTCACCCAGCGGATGAACTCCGGCCAGCACCGGGTCGCCTGCGGCGTCCACGATATGCGCGCCCTCGCCGCGCATCGCCTCGGACAGCAGCGGCTGCTGGCCGAGCGGAGCGTCCGGCCCGAGGTAGAGCACGGTGGGGTGGAACTGGACGAACTCCAGGTCGCGAACCGCGGCTCCGGCGCGCAGCGCGAGCGCAACCCCGTCACCGGTCGCGACCGGGGGGTTGGTGGTGGACGCGTACACCTG
>DASZVT010000095.1:0-4641 GCA_035546915.1 Mycobacteriales bacterium
GCCGTCGGCGGCACCGGAGCCGAGCACCGCGACCACCGCGAGCAGCGACCACCGGCCACCGCCGTAGGCCGCGGTGAGCGCGGCGCCCGCGCACCAGACGCCGACCAGTGTGAGCAGGTCCGGAGACAGGCCCAGCCGGGCCGGCGGTCGCGCCACCCGGTAGAGCGCCGCGAGCCATCCCGACACCCAGCTGTTGGCGTCCGGGTCGAGATCCCCGTGCAGCCGGCTCCAACGCCGACGGTGCTCCGCCGGCGTTGGGATCGGTGCCGCCGGCCGGCGTGCCGTACCGGCCAACGCGAGCACGAGCAACACACCTACGGCGGCCAGCACCGCCAGGCCGGCGGTCACCACAGGTCCCGGAGCGGCGGCACCCCGCGAGGCTAACCACCGCCGCCGCCGGCCACTAGGTTGACGTCGACCCCGCCCCGCGCAGCCCCCATGCGTGCAACCGCCCCGTTCGAGGAGACCCCGTGCCCTCAGGTCCGTACGTCATCGATGCCGTCGACGAATTCAACCCGGACGATCTGTTCCTGGAAGGGCGCGACCAGCTGGTGCTGGCGATCCGGATCTCCGCGGTATTCGGGCAGTTCGACCTGGCACTGCTCGCGGCCGTGCTGGAAGAGGCGAACGCCCGCGGCCTGAGCCTGGCCCGCGAGCAGCCGCTGCGGGACGAGTACCTGCTGATCGTCCTGGAGGCGTACGACGACTGACCGGACGGGCGAAACCGTCAGGCCGGCAGCTGGTGCGGGGCCGGCTTGCCGGTGAGGTTCGCCAGCACCGCCCCGGACGAGGTAGACCGGTTGAGCGTGATGAAGTGCACGCCGGGCGCCCCACCGGCAAGCAACCGCGAGGCGAGGTCGGTGGCGACCTCGATGCCCACCTCGCGCACTGCCTTCTCGTCGTCGCCGACCGCACGCAACCGCCGTGCCAGCCAGTCCGGGAACGCCGCGCCGGACAGCACCGCCATCCGCTCGATCTGCGAGAGGTTCGTCACCGGCATCACGCCGGGCAGGATCGGCATCTCGACGCCGAGGAGGGCGACCCGGTCGCGCAACCGGAAGTAGTCGTCCGGGTCGAAGAAGAACTGGGTGATCGCGTACGAAGCGCCGGCGCGGGCCTTCCCGGCGAGCACTCGGGCGTCGTGGTCGAGATCCGGTGACCGCGGGTGCTTGTCCGGGAACGCCGCGACGCCGACGCAGAAATCTCCCAGCCTGCGGACCAGGGCCACCAGCTCGTCCGCGTAGCTCAGTCCCTCGGGGTGCGGCACCCAGACCGCCTGCGGGTCTCCCGGCGGGTCGCCGCGCAGCGCCAGGATGTTCCGAATCCCGGCGCCGGCGTAGGCGCCGACGATGCGCCGTAGGTCGGCCACGGAGTGATTCACCGCTGTCAGGTGGGCCACCGGGGTCAGCGTCGTCTCGGTCGCGATCCGCTCGGTCACCCGGACGGTGCGGTCCCGCGTCGAGCCGCCCGCGCCATAGGTGACGCTGACGAAGGCCGGGTGCAGCGGCTCCAGTTGGCGGATCGCCAGCCACAGCGCCGCCTCGCCGGCGTCCGTCTTCGGCGGGAAGAACTCGAACGAGAACGCGGGGCCCCGGCCGGCGGCGAGAATCTCGGACACGGTGACGGCGCGCGCGCTCCCTTCGGTCGACATGCACCGCAGCCTACGAGAGTCGCGCCGGCAGGCCTTCGCGCCGAGCGCCCGTACGCTGCCCGAGTGCGTACCGTGACCGGCCCGACGGACCACGTCGTGGTCGTCGGCGCCGGGCTGGCGGGGCTGTCGGCTGCGCTGCGCCTCGCCGGGGCCGGCCGGCAGGTAACGGTGCTGGAACGGGCCGAGGTGCCCGGCGGCCGCTGCGGCCTGCTTCACGCCGGGGGCTATGCCTTCGACACCGGCCCGACCGTGCTGACCATGCCGGAACTCATCGCGGACGCATTCGACTGCGTCGGCGAGCGGCTGGAGGACTGGCTCGACCTGTGTCCGGTCGCGCCCCTGTATCGCGCCCGGTACGCCGACGGCAGCGTGCTGGACGTGCACGCGGACCCGGACGCGATGGCCGACGAGATCACCCGGGTCTGTGGCGCGGTCGAGGCGGACGGTTACCGGCGCTACGTGCGGTTCGTCTCCCGGCTCTACCGGTACGAGATGCGTGACTTCATCGACCGCAACGTCGACGGCCCGCTGGACCTGCTGACTCCCAACCTGGCCCGACTGGTCGCGGTCGGGGCGTTCCGCCGGCTCGCGCCGAAGGTCGCTTCGTATCTGCGGGATCCGCGGCTGCAACGGGTGCTGTCCTTCCAGTCGATGTACGCCGGTTTGTCTCCGTACGACGCCCTCGCGATCTACGCCGTGATCGCGTACATGGATTCGGTCGCAGGCGTGTACTTCCCGGCCGGTGGCATGCACGCACTCCCCCGGGCCCTCGCCGCGGCCGCCGGCAAGCACGGCGTCGACATCCGTTACGGCACCGCCGTTTCCCGGATCGAGGTCAGCGGAGGGAGGGCGGTCGCCGCCGTCACCGAGACGGGCGAACGGATCCGCGGCGACGTGTTCGTACTCAACCCCGATCTGCCGATCGCCTACCGCGACCTGCTGCCCGGTCGGACGCCACCCCGGGTTCGGCGGCAGCGCTACTCGCCGTCCTGCGCGCTGCTGCTCGCCGGGTCGAGCGCGCACTACCCGGACGGCGCGCACCACACGATCCTGTTCGGGCGTGCCTGGCGCCGAGTGTTCGATGAGGTCATCGACCGCGGCGTACTCATGAGCGATCCGTCGGTGCTGATCAGCAATCCGACCCGGTCCGACCCCTCGCTGGCGCCCCCGGGTCGGGAAAGCTACTACGTCCTGTTCCCGACACCGAACCTGCGCTCCGGCCTGGACTGGGCCGATCTCGGACCCCGCTACCGGGACGAGATGGTCGCCACCGTGCAGTCCCGCGGCTACCCCGGTTTCGGGGACGGCATCGAGGTGGAGCACCTCACCACCCCGGCGGACTGGGCCGCGCGGGGCATGGCTGCCGGCGCGCCGTTCGCGGCGACGCACTCGTTCTTCCAGACCGGGCCGTTCCGGGCGGCGAACCTGTGCCCCACGGTCGCCGGGGTGGTATTCGCCGGGTCCGGTACCCAGCCGGGCGTCGGGGTACCGATGGTGCTGATCTCCGGCCGGCTGGCCGCGGAGCGCATCCTCGGCCGCGACCGGCACTACCGGTCCCGCGCCTGGCGCTGATGGTCGCCACGACCGCCAGCGCTTACGTTCCGACCCGGCGCGTTCCGACCTGGCGCCCGGGATGGGCCGGGCAGCCACTGCGAAGATGAGCGGGTGCGGGCATCGGAGCTGGACGCGGCGGGCATCGCCGATCCGGCGTTGCGCCGCTCGTACGCAGCATGCCGCACGCTCAACGCCGCCCACGGCCGGACGTACTACCTCGCCACCCTGTTGCTGCCACCGGCGAAGCGCCCCGCAGTGCACGCGCTGTACGGCTTCGCCCGGTACGCGGACGAGATCGTCGACGACCTCGATTCGCCGCTGGACACCGAGCAGCAGGCCGGCTGGCTGGACGCTTGGGGCGGTGCATTCCTGCGCCAGGAACCGACCCGCGATCCGGTGACGCCCGCGGTCCGCGACACCATCGCGCGCTATCGCATCCCGCTCGACCTGTTCGCGTCGTTCCTCGCCAGCATGCGGATGGACCTGACCGTGACCTCGTACGCCACGCACGAGGATCTGGAGGCCTATACCTACGGCAGCGCCGCGGTGATCGGACTGCAGATGCTACCGGTACTGGGGCATTCCGGTGTCCCGACCGAGGTGGTCGCGCCGTACGCCCGCGACCTGGGCAGCGCGTTCCAGCTCACCAACTTCCTGCGCGACGTCGGCGAGGACCTGCGTCGCGGCCGGATCTACCTCCCGCAGGCGAGCCTGGCGCTGTTCGACGTCACCGCCGAACGGCTGGCCCGGGGCGTGGTCGACGGTCCGATCCGCCGGCTGTTTGCCCACGAGATCGCCCGTACCCGCGAGATCTACCGTCGCGCCGAACCCGGCATCAGGCTGCTCGATCCCACCAGCCGCGACTGCATCCGGACCGCCCTGCTGCTCTACCGCGGCATCCTGGACTGCATCGAGGCGAGCGACTACGACGTGTTCACCCGCCGAGTCCAGGTCCCGCGCCGGCAGCGCCTGCGGGTCGCGGCGCCGGCGCTGGTGCGCGCACATCGGGCCCGGCGTTGAGCCGGCTCAGCGCTTGACCAAAGCTGCGCTTGGGGGCGAGCTCAGCGCTGCACGCCGCGACGTCCCCACCACACCCACCACGCCAGCGACTGCACCACCAGCGCGAAACCGAACAGCAGATCCTCCACCGGTGCGTAGACGAAGCGCCCGTCGCCGATGAACTGCGGGCTGCCACCCCCGAGCACGTCGGCCGGGTTGTAGGTGACCACCCGACGACCGGTGAGGATCCCGTTCACGATCAGCTGGAACAGCAGCACGATCAGGTACGACACCCAGAACGCCTTGCGCCGCAGCAACACCGTCCGGAGCAGGAACAGGTCGAGGCAGATGCTGAACGCCACCCCGACAACGGCCAGCTCGGTATAAGTCATGAGGCGGCCCCAAAGCGAGGACACGAGCCGCAGGCGAGGCCCACA
>DASZVT010000096.1:0-2825 GCA_035546915.1 Mycobacteriales bacterium
GGTGGAGCACTCCACCCCACGCGCGTCGAGCAGCATCAGCAGCGCATCGCCCTCGCAGCCGGGGAAGGACAGGTGCGCATTCCCGGGCAGCCGTCGCGCATCCGGCCCGGCGGCGAGGTCGGAATCGCCATTGAGGATCACGTCCGGAACCGCGGCGAGGACACCCGCGATGAGCCGGTCACGCAACCGGCCCATCACCTGAGCCTGCTGGCCCAGGTCCGTCGTCGCGGCGTGGCAGGCCGCCGCGAACGACGCTGCCGCGGCGGCGTCCAGCGTCCCGGACCTAACGTCGCGTTCCTGCCCGCCACCGTGGGTGAGCGGCGTGATCGCCACCCCGGCACGCAGCAGCAGCGCACCGATCCCTACCGGGCCGCCGACCTTGTGCGCGGTCACGGTCAGCGCGTCGGCACCGCTCCCGGCGAAGTCCACCGGCACCTGGCCGAGCGCCTGCACGGCGTCGGTGTGGAAGGGCACCCCCGCGGCGGCGGCGATCGCGGCGAGCTCCGCGATGGGTGACACCGTGCCGATCTCGTTGTTCGCCCACATGCACGTCACCAGCGCGACGTCGGCGGGATCACGGAGCGCTTGCTGCAGCGACTCCGGCCGGACCCGGCCCTGTGAGTCCACCGGCAGCCACTCCACCCGGGCACCGGCATCCCGTTCCAGCCACCGGACCGCGTCCAGCACCGCGTGATGCTCGACACTGCTGCACAGGATCCGACTGCGCCGCGGCTCGGCGGCCTGCCGGGCCCAGTAGAGGCCCTTGACCGCAATGTTGTCGCCTTCGGTGCCGCCGCTGGTGAACAGCACGTCGGAGGGCCGCGCATTCAGGTCCGCTGCCAGGCTCTCCCGCGCTTCCTCGACGACGCGACGCGCGGCCCTCCCACTGGCGTGCAGGGACGACGGATTCCCGGTGATACCTAGGTGCGCCTCGAGCGCCGCCCGGGCCTGCGGGCGGAGCGGCGTCGTCGCGGCATGGTCAAGGTAGGCCACCCGAAGAGAGTACGGGCGTCCACCGGGTCCTCCCCGCCTGGCTGCCACCCAACGGCCGGATACCGACCCCAGTAACCACTGCGGACCGGCAACGGACGCAGGTCGGGACGGGGTCAGCGCGCGACAATCCGGGGTGGCTGCCCGGCGAGTTCGGGTGCGAGCACCACCAGGCTCGGTGCGGCGCCGGCCAGGGCCTGCACGTCGTACGCGATCTGTGCGCACAGCGTCGACGCGGCCCGCGTCGACATCGCCCCGTCGGTGCCGGGGGCGACCGCGACCACCGCCGACGGCCGACCGCCCCGCGGGTCGGGTACGAGACGTACCTGCCAGCCGGCAAGGTCGCTGCGCGCGGCGAGGGCACCGGCCACCGTCCGCAGGTCCAGCGACACCCGCTGCTCCGCCACCTGCACCGTCGGAGTCAGGGACGTGGTGTCCAGATCAGGTCCGAGCCGAGGCACGGTGCGCCCGCACCCGGGACACGGTTCGAGCCGGATTCCGCCGTGCAGCACCCCGGTGCGCCAGCGCACCAGGGCGCTCCCGCGGACACCGAGCTGGGTGACCACCAACTCGCCCGCCGCGTCGTCCGGCCGCGCCTCCCCGGTGGCCGGGTCGACGGTCTGCCCGATCTCGAGGTCCGGAAAGGTGTGCAGCCCGGCGTCGAAGCCACCGTCCCGGCACTCCGGGTAGAGCCAGCGGCCGTCCGGCGGCCCCCACAACCGCAGCACCGTGCGACCGTCCGCGATCGGGCGCAGATCGTCCAATCCGATCGTGAGGATGGTGTGCACCCTGGCCGGAAGCCGGCCGAGTGCGCGCAACGCCGGGGCACCGTCGACCGCGACCACCGCGGCTGGCAACGCCCGCAGCGCGGCGACGGCACCGGCCGGACCGGCGTGCACCGCCGGCGCGCCGGCGCCGAGCGCCACGTACGGCAGCACCGCGGCAGCCAGCCGGCCGTCCTGCGGCAGCGCCGACACCAGCAGGTCCTCGGGAGTCAGGCCGAGCACCCGCCAGGCCCGCGCGCCGGCTCGCGCGACCACGTCCAGGTCGTCGCGGGTACTGGCGATGGGCAGATCCAGGTGCCGACCGCCGAGCCAGTAGACCACCGGACGGACCGCGTTCATGACCTGTCGGCGATAGGCCCCGGGCCGGACCACTCGCCGCCCCAAGGCGCGCCGCAGCGCCGCACCGTCGGTGTGGGTGGCCCAGCCCGCCTCGTCCAACTGCAGCACCAGCGCCGCCGCGGCAGCCGGATCCCCCGCGGGACACAGATCCCGCTCCCCGGTCGCCGGAATGCCGGCGAGCGCGCGCCGGCCGTCGATCTGTGCGACCCGGATGCCCGCGTTCCGCAGCACCGTCCGCCAGTACGGCGAGAACGGGCCGAGGCTGTCCGCGACCTGCCGCCGCAACGCCGCGTCCTGGAACCTCGCCTGCTGCCGCGGTGTGCGCCGGTCCCAGGCCGGCCCCGTCGAAATCCCCACCGGCCGACCCTACGGGTTCCGGCCGGTCAGCTCTTCCGCTTCGTGATCTCGTCGGTCAGCTGCGGGACCACGTCGAACAGGTCGCCGACCAACCCGCAGTCCGCGAGCTCGAAGCTCGGCGCTTCAGGATCCTTGTTGATGGCGACGATGGTCTTCGAGGTCTGCATGCCGGCCCGGTGCTGGATCGCACCGGAGATGCCGACGGCGATGTACAGCTGCGGCGAGACGGTCTTGCCGGTCTGCCCTACCTGGTTCTGGTGCGGGTACCAGCCGGCGTCGGTCGCCGCGCGCGACGCCCCGACTGCCGCGTCCAACGAGTCGGCCAGCTTCTCGATCAGGTCGAAGTGCTCGCCC
>DASZVT010000097.1:0-4736 GCA_035546915.1 Mycobacteriales bacterium
CGGCGCTCCCGCCTCCGCCGTAGCGCTCCTCGACGTTGAACCCGAGAAATCCCTGCTTGCCGGCCTCCAGCCACACCGACCTGTCGACGATGCCCGCCTTTTCCCACTCCGGGTGCCGGGGGGTTATCTCGTGTTCGACGAAGCTGCGGAAGGAATCCCGGAACAGCTGGTGTTCGGCGTCGAAGATCGTACGTTCCACGGCTGATCCCTCTCGCTCGCATCGAATAGTGAACTATGTCAACGGTAGTCGTTCCGGAACCGCCGTGATGCCACGATCGGCTGGTGGAACAGACGCCGCTGATCGGGCTCGACCGGATCGAGGCCGCGCAGCGGGTGTTGCGTGGCGTGGCCCGGTGCACTCCGTTGGAAGGGTCCCGGGTGCTGTCCGCGCTGGTGGGCGGTCCGGTGTCGTTCAAGTGCGAGAACCTGCAGCGGACCGGCTCGTTCAAGATCCGCGGTGCGTACACCCGAATCGCCCGCCTCGGTGCCGCCGAGCGGTCGCGGGGTGTGGTGGCCGCGAGCGCCGGCAATCATGCCCAGGGTGTCGCGCTCGCCGCGGCGCTGCACGACGCTGCCGCGACGGTGTACATGCCTGCCGGCGTGCCGCTGCCGAAGGTGGAGGCGACGGCCGGGTACGGCGCCCGGGTCGAGTTCGTCGGCGAGACGATCGACGAGGCGCTGCAGGCGGCGCGCCAGCATGCGGATCGGGACGGCTCGGTGTTCATCCACCCGTTCGACCACCCCGATGTGATGGCCGGCCAGGGCACGGTCGGGCTGGAGATCGTCCAGCAGTGCCCGGACGTAGCCACCGTCGTGGTGCCGCTCGGCGGCGGCGGCTTGGTCAGCGGGGTCGCCGCGGCGGTCAAGGCGCTGCGCGCTGATGTCCGGGTGGTCGGTGTCCAGGCTGCGGGAGCGGCGGCGTGGCCGGCCAGCCTGCGTGCCGGGCAACCGGTCGGACTGACCGAGTCTCAGACGATCGCCGACGGCATCGCCGTCGGGATGCCCGGCCAGTACACGTTCCAGCACGTCCGCGCGCTGGTGGACGAGGTGCGGACCGTCTCCGAGGAGAGCTTGTCGCAGGCGTTGCTGCTGTGCCTGGAACGCGCCAAGTTGGTCGTCGAACCGGCCGGGGCCGCGGCGGTAGCGGCGGTGTCCGACGAGCCCGGCGCGTTCCGTCCACCGGTGGTGGTCGTGCTTTCCGGCGGCAACCTCGACCCGTTGCTGCTGGGAAAGGTGATCGACCACGGTCTGGCTGCAGCCGGCAGGTTCCCGTCCCTCACCGTCCGGATGCCCGATCGGCCGGGTTCGCTGGTGCGGTTGCTCGAGGTGCTGGCGACAACGGGTGCGAACGTCCTCGACGTGGAGCACCACCGCACCGGCGGCGAACTCGCGCTGCAGGACGTGGACGTTGCGGTCCAGCTGGAGACGCGCGGCCCGGAGCATTCGGGTCGGGTCCGGACCGCACTCCGGCAGGCCGGCTACGGCGTGAGCTGACCCGCAGCCAGGTGGGCCACGCAGACGCCGGTTTCTCTCAGCCGGTGAAGGGGTCGACGGCGACGATCTCGACCTGTACCGAGGCTCCTGCCGGCGTCTGATACGAGACGGTCTCGCCCGCGGGGTGCCCGACGATCGCCTCGCCGAGCGGAGACTGCGGGCTGTAGACCTCGAGCCCGCCGCCGGAGCCTTCGCGCGAGCCGAGCAGGAAGCGCTCGGTCTCGTCGTCGCCCGCGAACCGCACGGTGACCACCATCCCGGCGGCGGCCTTGCCACCGCTGTCCGGCGCCTCGCCCACCTGGGCGGTACGGAGCAGGTCGGTGAGCTGCCGGATCCGGGCCTCGATCTTGCCCTGCTCGTCCTTCGCGGCGTGGTAGCCGCCGTTCTCCTTCAGGTCGCCCTCGGCCCGCGCGGTCTCGATCTTCGCGATGATTTCGTCGCGGGCCTCGCCAGACAGGTGGTCGAGCTCCGCCCGCAGCCGGTCATAGTCGGCCTGGGCGAGCCAGACGACGTTGGCGGCATCGGTCAGCTGCTCGGTCACGATGGGTACTCCTGACTGCGTAACGTCGTGATCCGGCACCGTGGCAGGTGCCGGATCGGTGACGAGAACCTGATGGAACGTGATCGTCAAGCGTAACACCGGTCGCGGAAACCCTCCGGCGTGCGGACGTAACGGCGGGCGGACCCGAGGTCAGTGCGGATTCACGATGGTGCAGTCCGTGATGTCGGCAGAGACCGCCTTCTTGGTGGTCGGCACCGTCACGTCCCGTACCGCGCTGCGCTTGCCGGTGGACCAGGCCGGCGTGACGTCGACCAGGGAACCGACGACGTCGTGCTCGACCCCGATCGCGTCCACCCGACAACGGACCTCGGTGTGTGACGGTTTGACGATCTCGTAGCGCACCGGCAGATGAGTGTCGTCGCCGCCGGCCGGCAGGGCCGTCAGCCGGGTCGTGACGGTGTCCTTGTGGCCGCTGGACACGAGCGACACGATGAGTGCAGTCAGCAGCGCGCCGGCCACCAGCAGCACCAGCCAGGTCCCGGTGGACACCTGCCGCAACCGGCGACCGATGGCCTCGCCGCGCTGGTTCACCCGTTCGGCCATGTCGCTGCCGGCCCTCCACTCCTGGCTGCCCGGCTGCTGCGGCCGGCCGATGTCGACGTCCTGCCGCCCGCGCTGGGACCGGGCAGAACCCTGCTGCGACAATCGTCACATGCCTGCCGGATCGCTGCGCATGATGGCCGTCCATGCCCACCCGGACGACGAGTCCAGCAAGGGCGCGGCCACCATGGCGCGGTACGTGCGCGAGGGCGTCGAGGTGCTCGTCGTGACCTGCACCGGGGGTGAGCGCGGCTCGATCCTGAACCCGGCGATGGACCGGCCGGAGGTACTGGCGAACCTGCACGACATCCGGATCGCCGAGATGGCGCGCGCCGCCGAGATCCTCGGCGTGGCACACCACTGGCTCGGATTCGTCGACTCCGGGTTGCCCGAGGGAGACCCGCTGCCGCCGCTCCCGGACGGCTGCTTCGCGGCGCAACCGCTGGCGGTCGCGGCCGCGCCGTTGATCAAGATGGTGCGCGACTTCCGGCCACACGTGCTGCTCACCTACGACGAGAACGGCGGCTACCCACATCCGGACCACATCCAGACACACCGGATCAGCGTGGAGGCCTACGAGGCGGCCGGTGACCCGCGCCGCTACCCGGAGATCGGCGGCGAGCCCTGGCAGCCGCTCAAGCTCTACTACCACCTCACCTTCCACAAGCGGCGGCTGATCGCGCTGCACGAGACCGCGCTCGCTGCCGGCTTGGAGTCGCCGTACGAGGAGTGGTTGCAGCGCTGGGAGGACGACCCGCAGGACGAGGACCGGCTGACCACTCGGATTCGCTGCGCCGAGTACTTCCCGCTGCGCGACCAGGCGCTGCTCACACACGCGACCCAGGTCGACCCCACCGGCAGGTGGTTCGCGATGCCGATGGCGATGCAGCAGCAGGCCTGGCCGACCGAGGACTTCCAATTGGCGCGCAGCGAGGTACCCGCGTCCGGTTCTCCGCAGGAGCCGGAGGACGACCTGTTCGCCGGCGTACGTGAGGTGGCGCAGGCATGATCGAGACCGCTCACCTGCTCGGGGGTGTCGCTGCCACCGGCACGGCTACCGCGCCGCCGCCGGCGCCGAACGGCCCGGCGGACCACAACGACGGTGTCGGGGCCGGCACCTGGGCCTTCCTCGTCATCATCGGGCTGATCCTGCTGTCGGTCGCGCTCTTCTATGCGCTCAGCCGGTCGCTGCGCCGGGCCCGTCGCAACCTGGGCGGTGATGTGCTGCCCCGGCGCCGGGGGCAGCGCCCCCCCGAGCAGCAGTCGCCGGCGCCCGAGGGCAGCGCCGGCGCGCACCGCTCTCCACCGCAGTAATCCAATCCGTCAGGCCGGCCGGTACCGGGTCATTCCGCCTTCGGCCGGCCTCGCAGTCGCTTGGTCTCACCGCGCGTTCGCTTCGACGACAGGCGGCGCTCGACAGCACGCCGAGACGGGCGGGTCGCCCGGCGCGGTGGCTCCGGTGGTGCGAACGCTTCGGTCAGCAACGCGACCATCCGGCTCCGCGCCGCGGCGCGGTTGCGCAGCTGTGAGCGTTCTTCGCGGGCGGTCACCGTCAGCACCCCGGCGGCCAGCCGATTCCCGAGCCGCCGCACCGCCCGCTCCCGCAGCCATGCGGGCAGAGCCGCGCAGCCCGCGACGTCGACGCTCAACTCGACCCGCGAGTCGGTGGTGTTGACGCCCTGCCCGCCCGGTCCGGAGCTGCGGGAGAAACGCCACTGGAGTGTGTGCGCGGGCAGCACCCAACGACCGACCTGCAGGTCCGTGTCGACGTCCACCCGACCCAGTGTTCCGCCCCCGCGGCGCTGCCGGGTCAGGAGCCCGCCAGAGTCGTCACCCGCCGGAGTCGTCAGTAGCGTTGTGCGAGCGCAAGCACCTCGTCCACGTACCAGTCGGCGTGGTTGTAGGCGAAGACGGCTGCGCGCAGCGTGCCTGGATCGCCGGCGCCGTCCCGGCACAGGAGCCGAGCCGCGCTGTAGACCGCGTCGTACGGATCCCAGGGGCTGGCCTGGCCGTCGTGGTCCGCGTCCACAGCGACCTGGGCAAACGTCGACGGCAGGAACTGCATCGGGCCGACGGCCCCGGCCGAGCTCGGCCCGTTGTTGCGGCCGTGGTCACTTTCCACCTGGCCGATCGCGGGGGG
>DASZVT010000098.1:0-6138 GCA_035546915.1 Mycobacteriales bacterium
ATGTCGCACGGGGCCGGGGCCGGGGATGTCGCACGGGCCCGGTTACGGTCGTCCCCGGTGGACCGACGCGTAGCCCGGTAGGTTCGCGGGGTGCTCGTGATCACCCGGTTTTCGGAGGGCCTGCCGGACTTCGCCGCCCGGGCCGAGCGCGCGCTGGCCGTACTCGCCGCCCGTCCGGGATATCGCGGCGGCAGCGTCGGCCGCAGCACCGACCACGACGGCGGCTGGGCGGTGGTCACGCGTTGGGACTCGGTCGGCAGTTGGCGCCGGGCGCTGTCGTCCGTCGACGCGAAGATGTACGCCGCCCCGCTGCTCGCCCTCGCCCGTGACGAGCCGAGTACCTATGAGGAACTGCTCACCGCCTCGCCGGGCGACTCCCCGCAGCGGCACTCTTCCGACCGGGCAGCCGATACCCGCGGCGAGCGCCGGTCACGGCGCGGGTAGCCTTGCTGCTCAACCCTTCGCCGACCGCCAGCCGGACTGGAGCGTGCAACAGCTATGGCCGGGAGACCCGCCGACCGCATGGAGACGATCGTCAGCCTCTGTAAGAGGCGCGGCATCGTGTTCCCGTCCAGCGAGATCTACGGGGGCCTGCGCGCATCCTGGGACTACGGCCCGCTCGGTGTCGAGCTGAAGAACAACGTCAAGCGCCAGTGGTGGCGCGCCATGGTGCAGAGCCGCGACGACGTCGTCGGGCTGGACTCCTGCGTGATCCTCGCTCGCGAGGTCTGGCAGGCCTCCGGCCACGAGAAGGCCTTCGTGGACCCGCTCACCGAGTGCCTCAACTGCCACAAGCGGTTCCGCGCCGATCACTTGGAGGAGGCGTACGTCGGCAAGCACGGCCACCTGCCGCAGGACGGCCTAGCCGGCGTGTCCTGCCCGAACTGCGGCGTGCGTGGCTCGTTCGCCCCGCCGCGGATGTTCAACGGCCTGCTCAAGACCTACCTCGGCCCGGTGGACGACGAGTCCGGGCTGGCGTACTTGCGCCCGGAGACGGCGCAGGGCATCTTCATCAACTACGCCAATGTGCAGGCCTCGGCGCGTAAGAAGCCGCCGTTCGGCATCGGTCAGATCGGCAAGTCGTTCCGGAACGAGATCACGCCCGGCAACTTCATCTTCCGCACCCGCGAGTTCGAGCAGATGGAGATGGAGTACTTCGTCGAGCCCGGCACCGACGAGGACTGGCACCAGTACTGGATTGACTACCGGACCAACTGGTTCACCGACCTGGGCGTCTCGTCGGAAAACCTGCGGCACTACGAGCACCCGAAGGACAAGCTGTCGCACTACTCGAAGCGGACCGTCGACATTGAGTACCGGTACGACTTCGCCGGCACCGAGTGGGGTGAACTCGAAGGGATCGCGAACCGCACCGACTTCGACCTGTCTACCCACGCTACCGCGTCCGGCGCGGAACTGTCCTACTTCGACCAGGACAAGGGTGAGCGCTGGACCCCGTACGTGATCGAACCTGCCGTCGGCGTGGACCGGTCGATGTTGGTGTTCCTGCTGGAGGCGTACACCGAGGACGAGGCACCGAACGCCAAGGGCGTCCTGGAGAAGCGGACCGTGCTGCGACTCGACCACCGGCTGGCGCCGGTCAAGGCCGCGGTGCTGCCGCTCTCCCGGCACGCCGATCTCGGACCGGTCGCCCGGGACCTCGCGGCGACGCTGCGGGGCTCGTGGAACGTCGAGTTCGACGACGCCGGGGCGATCGGCCGGCGTTACCGGCGTCAGGACGAGATCGGCACCCCGTACTGCATCACCGTCGACTTCGACTCGTTGGACGACCAAGCTGTCACGGTCCGCTCCCGGGACACCATGAAGCAGGAGCGGATCGGCCTCGACGCCGTGCAGCGCTACCTGCACGAGCGGCTGGTGGGGCTCTAGCGGGGAGCCCGTCTCAATCGGCGGCGATGATCGCGTCCGTTTCCGCGGTGGGCACGCCGGCGATGGCCCAGGCCAGGTGCACCGTCCCGCCGGGCCGCCAGCGATCGGTGGTAGCGCCGGTGAAGCTGGCTGTGATCGGGATGCGGATCGAGCCGTGCGCTGGTACGACCAGCCGCTCGGAACACAGCGAACCGCCTGTTCCGCTCGACATCGTGCCGACCGGAACGGGTGCGCTCGCCGAGACCTCGTAACGCGGGCATGGGTCGGAAAGAGCGATCGCGGTGGCGGTCCGGTTCGCCAGCACGACCGTGAATGTCAGCGCGTCCTGGTGGACAGTGCCGATCGGCTCGATGGACGCGGTCAGGCCTGACCACGCCACCGGGGCTGGCTCCACGGCTACTTGTGGGCTATCCGAGCCGACCAGGCCGGGGACGAGCCGGCTGCCAGCGTTCGGCGCGCAGCGTGGAGCTGGGCCGGTGAGCGGAATCGTCAGCTCTGACTGCTCCCCGGGCAGCGCCGCGAGCCGCACACTCGCGGCCGCCGGACCGCAGTACGCACCGGTCCAGGCGAACCCGACTTTCACCGAGCCCACCCCCTGTGCGATGTCCGGCCGGACGGCCTGAACGGGGTTTGTGGGGTTGCCGGGACCGACGGCGACGTCAAGCGGCTGTCCTGCGGCGTCGAGCAGCGTGATGGTCGCTGGATCGACCGCCACGCTGCAGCCGGCGCCATGGATGGTGATCAGGCCGAGGACGCCATCGCTCGCGGTCGCCGTCGCCGCCTTCGCGGTCACGTCGGCCGGGGTGCACGGCGGCTTCCGCAGGGAGACCGGGCCGGTCGGCGCGCGCAGGAGAGGTGGTGCCACTGCGTAGGACTCCGCGTTCGCGGATTCGGGTACATGCGACGACGACGGGTTCGTCACCGGCGCTCGAACCCGTGCGGTATCGCCACCGCCGAGCGCCACCAGCGGAATCACGACGGCCGCCACGACCGCCGCTGCGCCGGTCATCGCGACGGGAATCAGCCACCCCCGGCGTCGTCGTCGGTCCAGATCGGGCAGCGAAGGGAGTGCCTGGGGGATCGCGCGGAACCTCGTGCCCGCGTCCGTTAGCCGCCGGTCGAGTTCGTTCACGGGGCGGCCTCAAAGCGGTCGCACTGGTGGCCCGCACTGCACAGGGCCTCCGGGTAGTTGTTCACTCGGTCACCTCCAGCAGCGCCCGCAGTCGGCTGCGGGCGTCGGACAGGGTCGACTTGACCGTGCCCTCGGCGATGCCGAGCACGGCGGCGCACTCCGCGACGGGCAGCCCGAGGAAGTAGTAGAGCTCGATCACCATGCGCTGGCGTCGGGGCAGTTGTCGTACCGCGATGTCCAGCGCCGGATCGACCGGGTCCGGCTGGGCCCCCGCGACCGACCCGTTCCGCTCGTCCACGAGACGCAGCACGGACCAGGCTCGCCGCCGGATCCGGCGAGCCCGGTCTGTCACGATCGCCAACAGCCAGGTCTGTACCGACCCTCGGTCCGGGTCGAAAGTCGAGCGGCGCAACCAGGCTCGGAGGAGGGCCTCCTGCACGATGTCGTCGTGGTCTCCGGTCGGTGCGAGCCGTACCGCTAGGTGCTTCATGGCCATCAGGTGTGGCCGCACCCAGGCACCGAACTCGTCGGCGTCCCGTGGCACCGCTCGATCGGTGGCCATCGTCACACCCTTTACTACGCCCGTCCCGGGCTACCTGGTTGGGTCCCGTTCCCGGTGGGTCCTCTCGGTCGGGGAAGGAACCGCTCGGCGGTAGGTTCAGCAGCACAGCCGCGAGACCGGAGGAGCACCATGCCGAAGTACGTGTACGACTTCGCCGAGGGCAACCGCGACATGAAGGACTTGCTCGGCGGCAAGGGTGCCAACCTCGCGGAGATGACCAACCTGGGGTTGCCGGTCCCGCCTGGCTTCGTGATCACCACCGAGGCGTGCAACGTCTACCTGTCCCAGGGCCGTGAGCCGGCCGAGTTGTCTGCCGAGGTCTCCGAGCACCTGGCTGCGCTGGAGCAGACGATGGGCAAGAAGCTCGGCGGTGCCGGCGACCCGCTGCTGGTCAGCGTCCGCTCCGGCGCCAAGTTCTCGATGCCGGGAATGATGGACACCGTCTTGAACATCGGGCTGAACGACGACAGTGTGCTCGGGCTGGCCAAGCAGGCAGACAGCGAGCGCTTCGCGTACGACTCCTATCGGCGGTTGATCCAGATGTTCGGCAAGACGGTGCTGGGCGTCGACGGTGAGCACTTCGACCAGGCGCTGGACGCGGCGAAGCACGCCAAGGGCACTTCCAACGACCTCGATCTGGACACCGACGACCTCCGGGCGCTCGTCGCCACCTACAAGGGCATCGTCCGCGAGCAAGCCGGCCGCGAGTTCCCGACCGACCCGCGCGAGCAGATGGACCTCGCGGTACGGGCCGTGTTCGACTCCTGGAACGGCGACCGGGCCCGGCTCTACCGTCGTCAGGAGCGCATCCCGGCCGACCTGGGAACCGCGGTGAACGTCGTCACGATGGTATTCGGCAACCTCGGCATGGATTCGGGTACAGGTGTCGCCTTCACCCGCGACCCGGGCTCCGGCGACCAGGGCGTGTACGGCGACTACCTGCAGAACGCGCAGGGGGAGGACGTCGTAGCGGGGATCCGCAACACCGTCCCGCTCGCCGACCTGGAGGACATCGACAAGACCAGCTACGACCAGCTGATGGGCATCATGGCCACGCTGGAGAACCACTACCGGGACCTGTGTGACATCGAGTTCACGGTGGAACGCGGCAAGCTGTGGATGCTGCAGACCCGGGTTGGCAAGCGCACCGCGGGCGCGGCGTTCCGGATCGCCACCCAGCTCGTCGACCAGGGCCTGATCGATCTGGACGAGGCAGTCACCCGGGTCTCCGGTGCGCAGCTCGCGCAGTTGATGTTCCCGCGGTTCGGGGACAGCGCCGGCGCGCCTCGGCTCGGCGCCGGGATGAATGCCTCGCCCGGCGCCGCCGTCGGCAAGGCGGTGTTCGAGTCGCACCGGGCACACGATCTGGCTGAGCAGGGCGAGGCGGTCATCCTGGTCCGCCGGGAGACCACCCCCGACGACCTCGTGGGCATGATCGCCGCGCAGGGCATCCTGACCAGCCGAGGTGGCAAGACCTCACACGCGGCGGTGGTGGCCCGCGGGATGGGCAAGACCTGCGTCTGCGGCGCGGAGTCGCTGGACGTCGACCTCGCGGCCCGGAAGTTCACCACCGCCGACGGCACCGTGGTGAACGAGGGAGACGTGATCTCCATCGACGGCGCCTCCGGCGCCATCTACGCCGGGGAGGTACCCGTGGTGCCGAGCCCGGTGGTCGAGTACTTCGAGGGTGGTCTGGCGCCGGCTTCGGACCCGCTGGTCGCGGCGGTGCACCGGCTGCTGGAGCACGCCGACGCGCAGCGCCGGCTGAAAGTACGGGCGAATGCGGACACGCCGGAAGACGCGGCCCGCGCCCGCCGCTTCGGTGCGCAGGGCATCGGCCTGTGCCGTACCGAGCACATGTTCCTGGGTGACCGGCGACAGCTCGTCGAGGATCTCATCCTGGCCGGTGACGACACCGAACGACAGGATGCGCTGGACGCCTTGCTTCCGTTGCAGCGCAGTGACTTCGAGGGCATCCTCGCGGCGATGGACGGGCTCCCGGTCACGGTGCGGCTGATCGACCCACCGCTGCACGAGTTCCTGCCGGACCTGACGTCGCTGAGTGTCGAGGTCGCGCTGGCTGGGGACGGCGCGGACCCGAAGCGGGTCCGGCTGCTGGACGCGGTGAAGCGGCTGCACGAGCAGAACCCGATGCTCGGCCTGCGGGGGGTCCGTCTCGGGCTGGCCATCCCGGGGCTGTTCGCGATGCAGGTACGGGCCATCGCGGAAGCGGCGAAGGCGCTGCGGGACAAGGGATCGGATCCGCGGGCGGAGGTGATGATCCCGCTGGTCGGCGCGATCCAGGAGCTGGAGTCGGTACGCGAGGAGGCCCAGGGTGTTCTCGCGGAGGTCGGGGTCGAGGCGCTGATCGGCACCATGATCGAGGTGCCGCGGGCGGCGCTGACCGCCGGGCAGATCGCCGAGGCGGCGGACTTCTTCTCCTTCGGCACCAACGACCTCACCCAGATGACCTGGGGTTTCTCCCGTGACGACGTGGAGTCCAGCTTCTTCAGCCGCTACCTGGAGCTCGGCATCTTCGGCGTGTCACCGTTCG
>DASZVT010000099.1:0-3240 GCA_035546915.1 Mycobacteriales bacterium
TGGGCAGCGCCCCCGCGCTGGTCAACGTGATCGCCGCCGAGCCCGAGCTGGGGTCCGGTTCGCTCGGCCGGGCCGCCACCACCGCAGTGGCGGTGGCCCGGGGCGACGAGCGGTACTGGGAGCTCACCGGACGCAAGACCTACTGCACCGGCAGCACGGCGCTCGGCTTCTTCCTGGTCTCCGCGACCGTTCCCGAGTCCGATGGCACCCCGACCGCGGGGGTCACCCTCCTGGTCCCGGCGGACGCCCCCGGAGTGACCATCGAGCACACCTGGGACCACCTCGGCCTGCGCGCCTCGGCCTCGCACGACGTGGTCCTGGACCGGGTGCTCGTACCGGTTCGGCTCGCGACCGAGCCGTCCCCCCTACGGGGGCGCCGGGCCAACGCCGGCCGCAGCGGCGGGTGGCTGGTGGCGCTGCTGCTGTCGGTCTACACGGGGGTCGCGGAGGCCGCGACCAGCTGGCTCGCGGACTACCTCCACCAGCGGGTGCCGAGCGGTCTGGGTACGCCGCTGGCGCAGCTGCCCACGTTCTAGCTGTTGCGACCCAACACGTTGTTGACGGCGTGGTGGCTTGAGCAAGGGGAAGGCCTCCTGGCGGAGTGGGTGTGTCTGACGCACCTGCTCGAACCCGGAGGCCTTCCGTGTCGCACCGTAACGCCCGCACCACCATGCACGCCCGCAGGCTCATCATCGAACGCCGCCACGCCGGCTGGCCCGCCGCCCGCATCGCCGAACAACTCGGCGTCTCCCGCGCCACAGTGCACAAATGGCTTCGCCGCTTCCGCGAGGAAGGCTGGGCCGGGCTCGAAGACCGCTCCTCACGCCCGCACAGCACCCCGACCCGCACACCCGCTCACGTGGAGGCCCGGATCCTGGCCCTGCGCGACACCGCACGCCGCGGCCCGGTCTATCTGGCCGGACAGCTGGGGCTGGTCGCCTCCACCGTCGGGCGAGTGCTACGCCGCCACCACGTCGCCCCGCTGGCCGCGATCGACCCGATCACCGGCCAACCAGTGCGGCGTCGCTACTCCGGGATCCGCTACGAACACCGCGCCCCCGGAGACCTGCTCCACATCGACGTGAAGAAACTCGGCCGGGTCCCCGACGGCGGCGGCTGGCGACTGCACGGTCGCCGAGAAGAGGTCCGCGGCCGCGGGATCGGCTACGACTATCTCCACGTCGCCGTCGACGACCACACCCGCCTGGCCTATGTCGAGGCGCTGCCCGACGAACGTGACGTCACCGCGGCCGGATTCCTGCACCGGGCCGTGGCCTGGTTCCGGGCCCGCGGGGTGCGGGTACTGCGGATCCTCACCGACAATGCCCTGGTCTACCGGCGCGGACACAACTGGCGAGCCGTGTGTGTCGCGCTCGGGCTGCGGCGGCGGTTCACCAGACCGGGCTGCCCGTGGACCAATGGCAAAGCGGAGCGGTTCAACAGGACCCTGCTCACCGAGTTCGCCTACGCCCGCCCGTGGCTGTCCAACACCGACCGACTCGACACCCTGGACAGCTGGGTCCAGCACTACAACACTCGACGCGCTCACTCCGCCATCGGCGGCCGGCCCCCGATCACCCGCCTCGCCTCGTGATCGTCAACAAGGTCCTGGGTCACTACAGCTGATATGTAGTGCCCTCCTGTCAAGGGCAGGGTGAGGCGCCGCCGGGAAGTGGTCCTGGCGGCGCCTCGTGCTTCGTCGCTGCGTCTTGGTGGTGAGCGTGTCGTTGGCGACGCGCGGTCAGACTGATATGCGCGGGTTGGTTACCGCAGGACGGGCTTTCGGCAGGAGCTCACCGCGTGTCTAGGGTCGAGCGTGGCGCGGCTGTGCCGGGCTGCTCATAGTTGTGTCGCGGGTTGCTCCACGCGCTGCCACCACGGTCTGCGGCGACGAAGCGGCTGGTGGGGTGTTAGGTCAGCATGGCCAGTGACCAGCACCAGCCGGTCAGCTCCCGGGCGATGGCGACGTTGGCGATGACCGGGCGTTTGCGGCGCAGGTTGAACGTGACCCAGCGTTGGTGCAGACGCCGGTTGCCGAGGTCACCGCGAGCTCTGGCCTCGGGCGGGGCGAGTTCCCAGCGCTGGCGCATGACGGCCCCGGGTGCGTAGCGGGCTCGGTGATGCCAGGCGGCTTCGACCAGCAGCCGACGGGCATGGGAGTTGCCGGTCTTGGTGATGGGGCCCTGTACTCGCGAGGCACCGGAGGAGTATTCCGAGGGCACCAGCCCGACGAAGGAGCCGATGCTGGAGCCGGTGAACCGCTGCCAGTCACCGATCTCGACTGCGAGGGCGAACGCGGTCAGGGTCGACACCCCGCGCAGGCAGGCCAGACGGCGCGTGATGGGCGTGAACTCGCTGTCGCCGGCCATGGCCGTGATCGCGGCGTCGAGGCGGTCTCGGCGTGCGGTGACCGACAGGACCGCGTCATAGTCGGCGTCGAAGGCCATCCGCGTCGCTGCCTGCTCGAGGTGCTGCTGCCGCAGCCAGCGGTCATGAGCCGCGGTCCAGCCCTGCCCACCGGAGTAGACGATGCCCTGGCGCAGCAGCAGTTTCGACAGGCGGTGGCGGGCACGCATGAGATCGCCGCGGCAGTCCTCGCGGGCGCGCACCAGGTCCCGCGCCGCTTCTTGATCGACGCTGGGGACGGTGACCGGCGTGATCTCGCCCAGGCGCAGCAACCGAGCCAGATGAACAGCGTCTTTCGCGTCGGTCTTGACCCGATCGCCGGCCGGGCGGTGCAGCTTGGACGGTGCAGCGACCACGCACCGGATCCCCGACTTGGTCAAGAACCGGGCCAGACCAAACCCGGTCGGACCGGCCTCATAGGTCACCGCGACCGGCCCGTTCAGTTCTGTGATCCAGGATCGGATGTGATCGTGTGACGGCGTCAGCCTCGCTTGAACGAGCTCGCCGGTCACACCGTCGATCGCCGCCGCCACCACCGATCGGGCATGGACATCAAGCCCAACACTCGTACGCTCGACAAGCACCGGGGCCTCCCACACATGTCGGATCGGCCGAGCAGGCGGCCCCTGCCCGGCAACCCACGAATTGTGTGAGTGAGGCCCCGGCCCGCAACCGCCTCACGCCGAGCCGGTCACGTCATACCGTCTAGCGGCCCGCCCGTCACGCCCCGCCAGGCGGCCGGGGCCGCGCCCCCCTGCACGGAGGTACCGTGCAACCCCTTCGACATCGTCGGCGCGGCGCGCGCGGGTATGCGCACCGCCTGGATCGACCGGT
>DASZVT010000100.1:0-14443 GCA_035546915.1 Mycobacteriales bacterium
GTCTCCGTTGATCCACTCCAGCATCTGGCGCTTCTGCTCGTCGGAGAAGCGGTCCCACTTGGCGAGCATCGTCGCGCTGAACCCCTTGACGCTCGTGAGCGGGGAGCGCAATTCGTGCGCAACCGTGGAGATCAGCTCGGAGTCCGCCTCGTCGGCCCGGTCTCGCGCGGACGCCGGACGCAGCAGGACCACGACCCGCTCGAGTTGGTCTCGGTCGGGGCCGCCGCGCAGGTAACGAGCAGTCAGCAGGACCTCGCGACCGGGGGTGCCGAGTTGCAACCGGCGTTCCGGCGCGCGGGTTACCGACCGCAGCCGACGAGCCGATGCATCGCAGCTCCACCAAGACCGTCCGGGTTCCTGCCAGAGCGGGAAGGCCGCCTCGACGGACTGACCGACCAAATCGCCGGCCGGAACGCCGACCAAATCGCCGGCCCGCCGGTTCGCGACGGCGATGGTTCCGTCCGACGTCAGTGCGAGCGCCGCATCGGGCAGCAACTCCCACGCCGCCGCAACGGCCTCGGGAGTCGCGCCACGATCACTCACGCGCCTCCTCCTGCCCGCGCTCGCTGCCGTCGGGCGCCAGCGTAGAGGCATACGGCCGCCGCGGTGGCGAGGTTGAGGCTCTCCGCGCGCCCGTACAGCGGCACCCGCAGGACGTGATCCGCCGCCGCCACGGCGGCTTCGGGCAGGCCGTGCGCCTCATTGCCGAACAGCCAGCAGGTCGGCCGCCCGAGCAGCTCGTCGGCCTCTTCCAGGTCGACGAACGGAGCGCGGCCCGAGTCCGCAGCCAGCACCTGCCGGCCGGTCTCGCGGGCTATCTGCAGCACCTCGTCGAGCGTCGCGAGTCCGATCGGGAGGTGGAACAGGCTGCCGGCGCTGGCCCGTACGCACTTCCCGTTGTGCGGGTCGACGCTGCCGCCGCCGGGGCCGTCGGCGAACACCACGGCACCCGCACCTGCCGCATCGGCCACCCGGACCACGGTGCCGGCATTGCCCGGATCACTGACGTCGACCAGCACCACGACCGTATCCGGGCCGGCCGTCGACGGGGCACATGCCAGGGCCGCCGGCACCGTGATGGCCGTCGCCACGCCGACGAGGCCCTGCGGGGTGACCGTCTCAGCAAGGCTCGCAAGCGCCCGGTCGCCAACGATGGTGACCGGCAGCCCGGCGAGCATCTCGGCATGATCCGAGGCGGCGCCGGCGGTGGCGTACGCACCGAGCAGCGCGCCCGCCGCCGCCGCTTCGCGTAGCGCTTGTGGGCCTTCCACCAGGAACCGTCCCTCGGCCCGGCGGACCGCAGCGCGACGCAACCGCCGGGCAGCAGACACCCCACCGGCCAGCGGGCCAGCGGGGTGTCGAGCGCCGGATGCGTCCGTGCCAGCGGTCGCCGGCACGGCCCTACGCACTGGCACGTGGGTGAACGGTCAGGCGGCAGGCTGGTTCGGAGCCGGCTCAGCCGGAAGAGCCGCGCGGGCGATCCCCACCAGCGCCGCGAACGCGGTGGGGTCAGTGACGGCGAGGTCCGCCAGCGCCTTGCGGTCCACCTCGACGCCAGCGGCCTTCAGCCCCTGAATGAAGCGGTTGTACGTGAGTCCCTGAGCGCGTGAAGCGGCATTGATCCGCTGGATCCACAGCTGGCGGAAGTCACCCTTGCGGGCGCGGCGGTCACGGTAGGAGTAGGTCATCGAGTGGAGGACCTGCTCCTTGGCCTTGCGATAGAGCCGAGAGCGCTGACCGCGGTACCCGGAAGCGAGTTCCAGCGTGCTGCGGCGCTTCTTCTGCGCGTTGACGGCTCTCTTGACGCGTGCCATGGGTCTTACTCCTGAGATCGTGAGGTCGGCGGATGGAGGCGGCGCCCGGCGCCGCTGCGGTCAGCGGCCGAGCAGCCGCTTGACCGCCTTGACGTCGGACTTCGCGAGCGTCACGTCGCCTTCAAGGCGGCGGGTCCGGTCCGATGGCTTGTGCTCCAGCAGATGCCGACGGTTGGCACGCGCGTGCATGATCTTGCCGCTGCCGGTAATCCGGAAACGCTTGGAGGCACCGGAGTGCGTCTTGTTCTTCGGCATGGGTGTCTTCTTCTCGGTCGTGTCGGGTGATCAGCCTGTCGCGGCGTTCGGCGCGGGGCCGTCGTCCACGGAGCTGCGGGCCTGTCGCTGCGGGGTCTTGTGCGGCGCGATGACCATGGTCATGTTCCGGCCGTCCTGCTTCGGCGAGGACTCGACGACACCGAGTTCCTCGACCTCGCCGGCGAGCCGTTCCAGCAGCCGATACCCCAGTTCGGGTCGTGACTGTTCGCGGCCACGGAACATGATTGTGATCTTGACCTTGTCCCCCGCCTTCAGGAACCGAACGACGTGACCCTTCTTGGTCTCGTAGTCGTGCGGGTCGATCTTGGGGCGGAGCTTCATCTCCTTGATGACCGTCAGGCTCTGGTTACGCCGTGCCTCGCGGGCCTTCTGCGCGGACTCGTACTTGAACTTGCCGTAGTCCATGATCTTGCAGACAGGCGGGCGCGCGGTCGGGGCGACCTCAACCAGGTCGAGATCCTCGTCCTCGGCGCGGCGGATCGCTTCGGCGATCGAGACGATCCCGATCTGCTCGCCGCCGCTCCCGACGAGACGGACCTCAGGGATGCGGATCCGGTCGTTGATGCGCAGCTCGTTCGTGATGTGTTGCCTCCGGTACCAACTCGTGTTCGGGATGTGCACGGGTGGACGTGCACCGACCTGCCGCACGGTGTACCGGCCGTCACCACGGTCGCGCCCGAAGGCGTCGCCGCGGCGAGAACCTAACCCGGCCGCCTCGCAGCAACACGGGTGGGGATCCGAACCGGCATCCCGCTTGGCCTGGGGTCCGAGGATCCCAGTGGTCGGGTGTCAGCGTAGCAGCCGCTTGTGCTGCGTCACTCGACGATCTTCGAAATGGGCAATTCGAGGATGTCGAAGGCTCCGGCCGCCTTCAACGCCGGGATCAGGGTGTTGATTCCGCGTCGCGGCACCACTGATTCCACCGCGCGCTGGGCCGGATCGGCCAGCGGCATCACCGTAGGCGACCCGAGGGCGGGGAGCACCTGCAGCAGCGCGGGCAGGTCGTCCGCGGCGACGTTCAGCTTCAGCAGCACCTGACCACGTGCGGCCAGCGCGGACTGCAGGAGCAACACGATGTCTTCCATCGCCGCCCGCTTGGCGCGGTCCTGGTAGGCGTCGCGATTCGCGATCAGCTCGGTCCGCGAGGTGAGCAGTGTCGACAGGATCCGCAGTCCGGCCTTGCGCAACGACGAACCGGTCTCGGTCAGGTCGACGATCGCGTCCACGATGTCCGGGATCTTGGCCTCGGTGGCCCCGGCAGACGGGAAGACGCGGGCCTTGACGCCGTGCTCGGCGAGATAGGAAGCGGTGAGGTTGGGCATCTCGGTGGAGATGCGAATGCCTTCCGGCAAGTCCTCGACCTGCTGCCACGGTGCGGCGTTCGGGACCGCGAGCACGACGTGCACCGGGCTGTCGGTGGCACGGCCGCCCCCGATCTCACCGAGGCTGACGACATCGGCGCCGGTCTCGGTGATCCAGTCACGACCGGAGATACCGAGGTCGAAGATGCCCTGACTCACGAAAATCGGGATCTCCTGGGGGCGCAGGAACCGGACTCGGTCCACCCGCGGGTCGTCGATCTTCGCGTGATAGTCGCGATCCCCGCCCCGCAGGATGGTCAGGTCAGCAGCGGAGAACAGGTCGAGTACCTGCTTCTCCAGGGAGCCCTTGGGGATGACCAGCGACAGCACGGTAGTCCTCGGATAGTCGGACGGTTTCGGTTCAGGAGCGGCCCAAGCCTACGCACCGGCGGCAACAGCGAACGCGGGGGGAACCTGCGCCGGCTCACCGCTCACGTGGGCAGCGCGCGCAGCATGAGCGCCGTCTCCAGCGCCGCGAGCGTCGCCTCCCGGCCCTTGCGCTCCGCGCTACCCGGGAGCCCGGATCGGGCCTGGGCCTGTTCCGCGTTGTCACACGTCAGCAGCCCGAACCCGACCGGGACGCCGGTGCGGATCGCGAGGTCGGCCAGCGCGTGCGAGGTGGCCGAGCAGACGTACTCGAAGTGCGGCGTGTCACCGCGCAACACCAGCCCCAGCGCTACGACCGCGTCATGGCGCGCTGTGAGCGACGCACAGACCACCGGCAGTTCGAACGCACCCGGCACCCGCAGCACGGTGGGATCGGCGACCTTGCAGTCCGCGGCCGCGCCCAGCGCATCCGCCAGCAGCGCGTCGGTGATGTGCTCGTACCACCGGGTCGCGACGATCGCGAGCCGCACCCCGGAGGCGTCCAGCGGGGCTTCGGCCGGTGCCCCCGCGCCACTCAAGACTCGGCCTCCGGACGTGGCTCGGTCGGTGGATACATGACCTTCGGCGTCTCGAACATCGGCGGGAGACCCGGCAGGTCGTGCCCCATCCGGTCCCGCTTGGTGGTGAGGTAGCGCAGGTTCTCGGGGGTGGCGTGCACCGGCAGCGGGACTCGCTCGACGATCTTGAGGCCGTAGCCCTCCAGCCCGGCGCGCTTTTCCGGGTTGTTGGTGAGCAGCCGCATGGTGTGCACACCCAGGTCGACCAGGATCTGCGCACCGGTGCCGTAGTCGCGGGCGTCCGCCGGCAGGCCGAGATCGAGGTTGGCGTCGACGGTGTCCGCCCCCGCGTCCTGGAGCTGATACGCCTGCAGCTTGTGCAGCAGCCCGATACCGCGGCCCTCGTGGCCGCGGATGTAGAGCACGATGCCGCGACCCTCTGCAGCGACCGCGGCGAGCGACGCGTCCAACTGCGGGCCGCAATCGCAGCGGCGCGATCCGAACACGTCACCGGTGAGGCACTCGGAGTGCACGCGCACCAGCACGTTCTCCCCATCCCCGATGTCGCCGCGTACCAGCGCCACGTGGTCGCGTTCCTCCAACTCGCTGGCGTAGCCGACCGCCCGGAAGTCCCCGTGCGCGGTCGGAATGGTCGCCTCCGCGACCGCGTGCACCTGCTTCTCGAACCGGCGCCGGTAGGCAACCAGTTCTGCGATCGAGATGAGGGTGAGCGCGTGTTCGGCGGCGAACGCCTCGAGCTCATCCAGCCGAGCCATGTCGCCCTCGTCCTTCTGCGACACGATCTCGCAGAGCACGCCCGCTGGACGCAGGCCGGCCATCCGGGCGAGGTCCACCGCCGCTTCGGTGTGCCCGGGGCGGCGCAGCACGCCGCCGGCGCGCGCCCGCAGCGGGACGACGTGTCCGGGCCGGGTGAAGTCGACCGGGTGCGAGTCCGCAGCCGCCAGCAGCCGCATGGTCCGGGCCCGGTCCGTGGCGGAGATGCCGGTGGACACTCCCTCCCGTGCATCCACCGTGACCGTGTATGCGGTGCCGCGCTTGTCTTGGTTGGTGTGGAACATCGGCGGCAGGTCGAGCCTGTCGCAGTCGGCCTCCTCCAGCGGAACGCAGATGTAGCCCGAGGTGTAGCGGACCATGAACCCGACGAGGTCCGGCGTGGCCATCTCGGCGGCGAAGATGAGGTCGCCCTCGTTCTCCCGGTCGGCGTCGTCGGTGACGATCACCGCCTTGCCGGCCGCGATGTCCGCGATCGCCTGCTCGACTCCGGCGAAGGCCGGATCGGCGGTCCCCGCTGCCTGGGTCAATGCGCTCACGAGGCAGCTCCGAAGCGAGGAGCCAGCAGGCGCTCGACGTACTTGCCGATCACGTCCACCTCCAGGTTGACCGGGCTCCCCGGCGCCACCGAGCCCAGCGTCGTCCGAACCAGCGTCTCGGGGATGAGGCTGACCCGGAAGCCATCCTCGCTCACGCTCGCGACGGTGAGCGACACCCCGTCCACCGCGATCGACCCCTTCTCGACGACGTACCGCGCGATCGACGTCGGCAACGCGATGTCGACGATCTCCCAGTGCTCGTCCGGTTGGCGCGAGCGCACCGTGCCGACACCATCCACGTGGCCCTGCACCAGGTGCCCGCCGAGCCGGCCGCCGAGCTGAGTGGGGCGTTCCAGGTTCACCACCGACCCGGCCCGCAGCGCGCCGAGCGACGTCCGGTCGAGCGACTCCCGCATCACGTCGAACTGCAACACCGCCGTCGCGGGTTCGATACCGTCGACTGGCCCTCGCACTGGGTCGCCGGCTGGGTCTGCGACGACCCACTCGGTGACGGTCAGGCAAACGCCGTTGACCGCGTACGAGTCGCCGCGGCGCGCATGCTCGGTCAGTGCGGACGAAGCCCGCACCGCGAGCCGCGCCGCGCTCTGGAGATCGGTGACCTGCACCACCTCACCGAGTTCCTCGACGATGCCGGTGAACACTCAGCTCTCCTCTTGCCCGTTGCCTGCGGGCTGCACGTCGGCGGTGAGTCGGACATCTGGACCGACCCGGGTGACGTCGGTGATCACGAGCCGCACCGCGTCCGCGATCGTCGGGAAGGACCGGGTCACCACGGCCGCCGGTCCGTCCCCGAGCAATGCCGGCGCGAGGTACGCGACGACCTCGTCCACGAGCCCGGCCGCGAGGAACGAGCCCGCCACCGCGGGCCCGCCTTCGACCAGCAGGTGCCGTACGCCGTGCCGCGCGCACAGCCGGCGCGCCAACCGCGGCAGGTCGTGACCCTCACGTACCAGCAGCGTCGGCGCGGCTTCATCGAGCACTCGTGCCGTCGCCGGCACCCGGCCCCGCGTATCGAGCACCACCCGCAGCGGGGTGCGGAGCTCCGGCGTGCCGCGCACCGTGAGGTGCGGGTCGTCCGCGAGCACCGTGCCGGAACCCACGACGATCGCATCCACCCGAGAGCGCAGCAGCTGGGCGTCGGCCCGAGCGGCGACGGAAGTGATCCACTGGGAGCTCCCATCGGCCGCGGCCGCGCGACCGTCCAGTGATGCGGCAAGCTTCACGGTCACGTACGGCCACCCCCGACCGGCGGCGACGAGCCACGGACGGTGCACCGTCCGTGCCGCGGCCATCAGGTCCGCGGGGAGATCGTGCAGCACGGCCACGCCTGCTGCGGCCAGCCGCGCCGCGCCACCGCCGAAGCGCGGCAGCGGATCGGTGACCGCGTAGACCAGCCGCGCGACACCGGCAGCCAGCACCACCTCCACACAGGGCCCGGTCCGACCGGTGCCGTTGCACGGTTCGAGCGTGCAGACGAGGGTGCCGCCGCGAGCCCGTTCACCCGCCGCGTCGAGAGCGACGACCTCGGCGTGCCGGCCCGCCGCCACCGCCGAGTGCGGTTCGGTCCGGCCGGTCCCGACGACGGCGCCGTCCCGGTCGAGCACCACGGCGCCCACGCAAGGGTTCGCCTTGGTGGAGCCCAGGCCCATACGCGCCATGTCGATGGCGTGTTCGAACGCGGCTCGCTCGGCGGCCGTGATCGAACTCGTGGCCAGCACCGGCCCGGTACTCACACCGCCTCCTCGCTCGCGCGATCAGCCGGGTGCGGTGGGAGGTGGCACGGCATCGGACCGCCGAGGCGGTCCGTACCGCGCGGCTCCTCCCATCCGGACTCTCACCGTCGGTCCCGGATTTCCACCGGGTCAACCGGCCGCTGGCTGCGGTCGGGTCGCGGACTGTCACCGCCGGCTCGGAATTGCACCGACCCTGGAGCTCGCGTCGTACGCCTATGTTCTCGATGAGTGTCCCATGTCCGCCGAGCAAGGCCCGCTCGGCTGTTCACCAGAAGCAGCACGCCGAGACCCGGGGGGCCGCCAGGACAGGGGCGGGATGCGGTGGATCCTGCGCGTGGACCGCATCGGCGCCCACCGGCGGGCACACTGAGGTGGTGCGCCGCTTCCCCCCACTGGTGGTCCTAGGTGCGTTGGTCGCGATCCTGGGCTGGGCCGGCCCCGCCGCCGCGGCCACCCAGCCGATGACCTGGAACGCGGCGCAGATCGGCGTGGCGGTGGCACACGGCTCCGGGTACTTCGGCCGCGGCGTCACCGTCGCCGTGGTGGACGGCTACGTCGATCCGACGCACCCGGAGTTCTCGACCGTGGCCGGACGGCCCGAGTCCGGCAGCCGGGTCCTGGCCGGCGCGGACTGCCGCTCAGGTGTCTGCGTACCGGGTCAGGGCGCCGCGGATGACTGCGGTCACGGCACCCACGTGGCCGGCATCGTCGCATCGGCGACCTATGGCGTCGCGCCGCAGGCGACGGTGCTGCCGATCCGTGCGTTGAGCGAGGCGGCCGACGGCAGCTGTTCCGGCAGCCCGCAGGCCGTCGCTGGGGGGATCAACTGGGCGGTCGCGCACGGCGCCCAGATAGTGAACCTCTCGCTGGGCGACGCGGGCGGCACCGATCTGCAGGGACCGGACGTGCGCGCGGCCGTGCACGGCGCCGCAAGCCACGGCGTGCTGGTGGTGGTGGCCGCCGGCAACCAGTCGCGCTCCACGGATGTCCCGAACTACGGTCCGGACGCGCTGGTGGTGGCCGCGACCGGGCCGGATAACGCTCTCGCGTCGTACTCGGATTTCGGTCCCGACGTGACCTTGGCCGCGCCAGGCGGGGACAACCAGGGGCAGCTGTGCAACCCGTCCGACTGCATCGCGTCCACCTGGCTGGACCACCGGTACGCACTGCTGGCCGGCACCTCGATGGCGGCGCCGGAGGTCGCGGGTACCGCCGCGCTGCTGATCTCGGCCATGCCCGGGATCTCCCGGCCCACCCTGGTCAGCGCGTTGGAGCAAGGCGCCCATCCACTCGTCGGCACCCGCTACGGACGGATCGATGTCGCCGCGTCGGTGAAGTTGCTCGCGATCCCGCATTCCACGCCGTCGGTCGGCGGGTCGCGGGTCAGCGCCGCCGGCGGTACCCCGGCGTTGCAGACGCCGCCGTCGAACGCCGCGATCACGACCGTGACCAGCCCGGGGTCGGACACTGGCCCGCGCGGACCTTGGCAGATCGCGCTGCTGCTGCTCGTCGTGGTGAGCGCACTGCTGGGTGCGGTGAGTTGGAGCGCACAACAATCGGACGACTGACAAGTCACTCGCGGACCCGCGGACCAGTCAGCAGTGCGGCGCGGCCCGTTCGGCCAGCGTGCGCAGCGCCGCCACCGCCGCGGCCGGGTCGTCGGCGCCATAGACCGCGGAGCCAGCCACGAACATGTCGGCACCGGCCTCGGCGCTGGCCTCGATCGTGTCCGCGGACACCCCACCGTCCACCTGCAACCACAGCTGTAACCCGCGGTGGTCGAGCTCCCGGCGCGCCGCCCGCACCTTAGCCAACTGGTCGACCAGGAACTCCTGACCGCCGAAGCCCGGTTCCACCGTCATCACCAGCAACATGTCGAAGTCGTCCAGCACGTCGCGGTACCCCTCCAGCGCGGTCCCGGGCTTGAGCGCCAGCCCGGCGCGCGCGCCGCAGGCGCGGATGTCCCGGGCACAGCCGCGGACGTCCATCGCGGCCTCCGCGTGCACCGTGACGCTGCCGGCGCCGGCGTCGGCGTAACGCGGCGCCCACAGGTCGGGGTCCTCGATCATCAGGTGGCAGTCCATCGGCGTGTCGGTGGCAGCCAGCAGGCTCTGCACCACCGGCAGTCCGAGGGTGAGATTCGGCACGAAGTGCTGATCCATCACGTCGACGTGCAGCCAGTCAGCTCCGCGCACGGCCGCCGCCTCGTCCGCCAGCCGCGCGAAGTCCGCGGACAGGATCGACGGCGCGATCCGCATGGTCCCCATACCGCGCAGGTTAGCGGCCGGTCTTGCGCAGGATGACGGCGCTCATCGCGTCCGTGCCGTGGCGGTGCGGCCATAACTGCAGACGTCGCCCTCCGGTGTCCGGCGCCCGCGCGTCGGATCCCAGTCCCAGCAGCGCTGGCGCATCGAGCACCTCCGTCCCGGGCGGCGGCGCCAGCACCGCCTCCGCGAGCAGCGGCGAGCACACCACGTACGCCAACAGGCCGCCCGGACGGATCAGCTCGAGCGCCGCCGCAACAAGTTCGCGCTGCGCGATGACCAGGTCCCGGGCATCTGCGGGCTGTCGCCGCCAGCGGGCCTCCGGACGGCGCCGCAACGCGCCCACCCCGGTGCACGGCGCGTCGAGCAGGACCGCCTCCGCAGCGCCGGGACGGAACGGCGCTCGGCGCCCGTCCGCGACCACGACCGCCCGCAGCCCGGTTCGGGCGACGAGACGGGCCCGGTGCGGCCGGACCTCGACCGCGACCAGGTCGCGCCGGCCGGCTGCCAGCGCCGCCCGCAGCGCCGCCTTGCCACCAGGGCCGGCGGTCAGGTCGATCAGCGGCCCGGGCGCCGGTTCGTCCGACATCAACAGGTCGGCGTCGAGCTGGGCGCGCGCCACCCCAGCCGCGGGCAGCGCCCGGTGCAGCGCCAGTGCGCACAGCTGGCTGCCCTCGTCCTGCACCCGGGCAGCGCCGGTCCGGACGCTGCGCAGCCGGCCGGGGTCGCCGCCCTCGTCCAGGTGGACGGCGTACGGGCTGAGCCGGCCGGCGCGACCAGCGGACTCGACCACCAACTCCCCGACCGTCATTCGCCCCGGGACGGCGGCCAGGTGCACGACCGGCCGGCTGTCGTCCGCCGCCAACGCGACCTCGGCCTCGGCGAGGTCGCCACCCAGCGCCTCCAGGTACGCCTCGACGATCCAGCGCGGGTGGGCGTAGCGCAGCCCCAGCCGCTCGAGCGGGTCGGTCACGTCCTGCAACCGAAGTGGGTCCGGCCCGTCGCAGTCGTCCGCGACCCGGCGCAGCACCGCGTTCACGAAGCCGCGCGCCCGGGCGTGCACCAGCGCCACACTCTGGCCGACGGCGGCGTGCCTGGGCACTCGGGTCCGCCACAACTGGTACGCCCCGAGTCTGAGCGCGGCCCGTACCTCCGGCTCGAGCCGCTCCAACGAACGGGACAGATGCGGCGCCAGCAGGTGATCGATGCTGCCCAGCGCGCGCAGTGACCCGTAGCCCAGCTCGGTCGCGAATGCCCTGTCCCGCACCGACATCCCGCTGTCCGCGAGCAACCGGGGCAGGGTCAGGTTGGCGTACGCATGGGTCGTGTCGACGGCGACCAGCAGATCCCGCGCGGCGGCACGGGGTCCCTGCCTGGTACCGCGCCTCGTTGCGGGTCCGCCTCCGGCCCGGTCAGGCATCGTCCAACCGCTCGCCCGGCTGCGGGCGGATGCCGCGGGCCCAGGCCGCGGCATCCATCGGCGCCTTGCCCGCGGGCTGCACGGTGTCGAGGCGGACCTCGCCTGCGCCGGTGCCGACTCGGGGCAGGTCGAGTTCACCCGGCGCCAGCGGCTCCCCGCTGACCTCGGTCGTCGTCACCGGCAACACCGGACCGACCTTGATCCGCTGCCCGCGGAACACCGTCCAGGCACCCGGCACCGGCGTGCAGGCCCGGACCTGCCGGTCCACCGCGACTGCCGAAGCTCGCCAGTCGATGCGGGCGTCCTCCGAGGTGATCTTCGGGGCGAGGCTCACCCCGTCGGTGGACTGCGGCTCGGCCCGGATGCTGCCGTCCTCGATCGCGTCGAGCGTGGCGCACAGCAGCTGGGCACCGGCCTCGGCGAGTCGACCCAGCAGATCACCCGCGGTGTCCCGCGCACGTACCGTCTCCGTGAGCACCCCGAACAACGGGCCGGTGTCCAGCCCCTCCTCGATCAGGAACGTGCTGGCACCGGTGATCTCGTCACCGTGCCAGATCGCGTGCTGTACCGGCGCCGCCCCGCGCCAGGCCGGCAGCAGCGAGAAGTGCAGGTTGACCCAGCCGTCCGGTGGGATGCGCAGCGCAGCCGGCGGAATGAGGTTGCCGTAGGCGACCACGGGGCAGCAGTCCGGGGCGAGCTCGTGGATCCCGGCGACCGCGTCGTCGTCCCGCAGCGTCCGCGGGGTGAGCACCGGAACCTGGCGCGCCGCGGCGAGCTCCTTTACCGGGCTCGGCGCGAGCGCCCGACCCCGGCCGGCCCGCGCGTCCGGCCTCGTCAGCACGCCGACCACCTGATGCCGGCTGCTGTCGAGCAGGGCGGCCAGCGCCGGCAGGGCCGCGGCCGGAGTGCCGGCGAACAACAGTCTCATCGGCCGCGAGTCTAGGTGAGCACCTGGGCAGCGGTGCTGCCTCCGGGGTGGGAGTCACCCGAGGACCACCGGATCAAGGGTGGTACGCAGGGCGCCGGGGTCCTTGCGCGCCGACCGCACCGCGGCACCGGCATGCAGGGCAGCGGCCAGCGCAGCACCATCCCGGCGCGGAACCCGAATCAGGACACGCTCACGATCCGACTCCGGCGCCGGCACCGGACCGAGCACCTGGGCGCTGTCGGGCAGTTCCAGGGTGCGTAGGAATTCCTGCAGCACAGCGGGTTCGGCGTCCACCGCCGCCATCCGAACCGCCGGCGGGAAGCCCAGCTCCACCCGGCCGGCGAGTTCCCGTTCGGCGTGTCCGACCGGATCCCACCGGATCAACGCCTGCACCGGCGACGGTGCGGCGTCGGCCATCACGACGACCGGGGCACCCGGCACTGCCAGCGCTGCCGCGTTGAGCCACCGCCGCAGCGTTTCCTCACCGGCCCGCAGGTCAGGCCGGCCGAGCAGGGACCATCCGTCCAGCAGCAGCACCGCGGCGTAGCCGCCGCCGTCGACCACCGGCTCCGCGCCCGGCGTCGCGACGACGACGGCCGGAGCCGACGGCACGGTGGCGAGCACCTGCTCACGGCCGGAGGTACGTACCGGCACGCCCGGCAGCGCCCGGCCCAGTTCCTCGGCGGTACGCCGCTCCCCGTACGCCGCGGCCCGCAACCGGGTGCCCGCGCAGCTGTTGCAGCGGTACGCCGCGCTGGGCCGTCCGCACCACCGGCAGGCCGGCGCCACATCGGCTGATGCCAGCCCCAGTGGCCCACCGCAATGCGCGCACCGTGCAGGGCTCCGGCATCGGGCGCACGCCAACCCGGGCAGGTATCCGCGCCGCGGCACCTGCACCAGCACCGGCCCCGTCGCAAGCGCCGCCCTCGCGGTCCGCCAGGCCAGGCTCGGCAATCGTGCCGCGGATGCGGCCGGATCCCGCTCGCGTTCGATGTCATCGCCAGCCGTCTGTACCCGCGGCGCGACGGCACGCACGGTCGCCCGATCGGGACGCAGCACGTGTGCCCACCCTGAGGCCAGCAACTGCTGCGCCTCCGCGGTGACCGCGTGTCCACCGAGCACGAGCGCCGCCCGCTGCTGGTGGGAGCGCAGCAGGGCCACGTCGCGCGCATGCGGATAGGGAGCCCGCGGCTCCGCGTGCAGATCGTCCCCGTCGTCCCAGACGATCACCAGACCCAGATCCGTGACCGGCGCGTAGGCCGCCGCGCGGGTCCCGACCACGACCCGGACAGCGCCGCGCCGGACCGCCAGAAAACGGCGGTACCGCTCCGCCGGGCCCCCCTCCGCCTGCAGCCCCACGGCCCCAGGAATCGCAGCCACCAGGCGGGTGACGTCCCGTGCGTCGGGAACCACCACCAGGGCGCCGCGCCCCGCGTCTGTCGCGGCGCGCACCATCGCGGCCAGTTCCGCCGGCCACCCGGCTCCGGGCAGCGCCGACCACACCGCGCGCGGCGTCCGGCCGGCGCGTAGCGCGGCGAGGAATGCCGGACCGCCGACGTACCGATGCAGATCGGCGCCAACCGGTTCGCTCTCCGTCGGTTCCGGTTGCCAAGTCGACGCCTTCTCCGCCCCGGCGTGGCGCGGCGGAACGGCGAGCCGCAGCACATCGGCCAGCGTGCCGGCGTAACGGTCCGCCACTGCCCGGGCGAGGCGGGCGATCTCCGGCGCGAGGACCGGTTCCGCGGAAGTCACCCGGGTCAGGTATGCCAGCCGGCCACCGTGCTCGCTCGCCGCGCTGCGTGCCAACACGAAGCCGTCGACGAGGCGGCCGGCGAAACGGACCCGGACCCGACAGCCGGGCACGCACGCCGCCGCGTCCGCCGCCGGCACCAGGTAATCGAAAGGCCGGTCCAGGTGCGGCAGCGGGGTGTCCACCGCCACCCGCGCAACCGGATCGGTCGGTGCCGGCTCCGGCGCGGCACGGGATCGCGATGCGCGCGGTCGGCCGGTCATCCGGCATGCCTACCAGTGCGCGCCGACCAGCGCCGCGTGCGGGCGCACCCGAAGCACCCTCGGGCCCGTTCCGCCTCCGGTTTTCATACCGCCAGCGGGCCTCGGAGAGGTACGAAAACCGGAGGCGGAGCTAGCGGAGGGTCAGCCGGCAGCTGCCTTGAGGGCCTCGGCCCGGTCCGTCGCCTCCCAGCTGAATTCCACGTCGGTCCGGCCGAAGTGCCCGTATGCCGCGGTCTTGGCGTAGATCGGGCGCAACAGGTCGAGGTCCCGGATGATCGCGGCCGGGCGCAAGTCGAACACCGACAACACCGCGTCCTGGATCTGGCTATCCGGCAGCACGCCGGTACCGAAGGTCTCCACGAAGACGCCGACCGGCTGCGCCTTGCCGATGGCATATG
>DASZVT010000101.1:0-9356 GCA_035546915.1 Mycobacteriales bacterium
GCGTGCCCAGCTGCGCGGCGACCAGGTTCGGCCACAGCCGGGGTTCGGTCATCAGTTCGCCCCGCTCGGGACCGTGCCAGGCCAGCGAGTCGGCGATCACCAGGACGGACACACCGGCGACCTTACGAGGTCAGCGCCCGGCCGGGCTGCCGTCCGCCACCGGAACCGCCGCCGCGGTGGACACCGCCGACACCGCTGCCACCGGACCCGGGACCCGCACGGCGCGGAACCGGGCGAGCGCCCACAGCAGAACCTCGTACCCCGCCGCAATGCCCGCGCCGGCCAGACCGTCGAACAGCCAGTGGTTCCCCGTCACCATCACGACCCACAAGGTGACCAGCGGGTGCAGCACGACCCACACCCGCCACCGCGACCGGCCGCACCGCAGCACCTCCCCCGCCACCACCGTCGCCCACGCGATGTGCACCGAGGGCATCGCGCTCAGTTGCGCGAACGCGGCGTCGTACACCGACTGCCCGTAGCGCAACGGCGTGTCGACCAGCCCGCTGCCGGCCAGCAGCCGGGGCGGCGCTACCGGCACCAGTTGGATCAGCAGGCAGGTCGCCGTGACCAGCACGACCCGCAGCCGCACCCCCGCGTACCGGCCCCGGTGCCGCAGGAACGCCCACACCAGCAGCGCGATCATGCCCGGGAAGTGCATGGTGGCGTAGAAGATGTTCGCGGTCTTGACCAGCCACGGGTGGCCGAGGACCCCGTGTTGCAGCCACACCTCCGGGTGCAGGTGCACCGCCTGTTCGGCATGCATGATGCTCCGCGCCCGCGCGTACGCCCCGTCCGCGCTCCCGCCCGTGTGCGCGCCGAGGAACATCCACAGCCCGTAGAGCGCCATCACGACGCCGGCCTCACGCAGCACCAGGCCGGTAGTCCGCCAGCGTCCCCTGGTCCGCCACGCCAGGCCGATCCCGACGATGGCGAGGCCAGCCGCGATGATCCACGCCGGGGTGGGTCCCAGGCTGAACCGTTCGATCGCGTGCAACATCGTCCGCCGGTCAGGCCTTCTGAGTACGTCCGCGGACCATCACCTGGGCACGCCGCGCCCGTGTCGCGGCATCGGCGGCCTCGTGTCGGAGCATGTGCACGGTCTACCAGATACCGGGTAGCCGTCGCCGTGCGTGCGGGTGGCCGGCTCCCGACCCAGCTCGAACAGGCTCAGCGGGCGCGCGACCCCGTCGGCTCGGGGGACGTGCCTCCGTCCCGGATCACCCGGCCCGGGCGGTCCGAGGTGTCGGAGTCTCCGTCGCGTACCACGGTGCCGTTGACCCAGACCCGGTGGATGCCCTGGCTCCGGGCGACCAAACGGTCGGCCCCGGTCGGGAGGTCCCACACCCGTTCCTGACGGTGGGCACCGACCTCCGCCGGGTCAAACGCGACGAGGTCGGCGAAGTAGCCCGGCGCCACCCTTCCCCGGCCCGGCAGTCCGAAGACCGCCGCGGGGTGGCCGGTCAGCCGCCAGACCGCTTGCTCCAACGAAAGCGTGCCGGTCTCCCGTACCCAGTGCTGCAGCAGGTAGGTGGAGAACACCGCGTCGCACAGCTGGCTCGCGTGCGCTCCCGCGTCCGACAGCCCGAGCAGGGCGCGCTCGTCCTGCAACAGCCGGGCGAGTTCCTCCGCGTCGTCGTTGCCGACGACCACCCGGACGCGGGTCTGCAGGTCGTCGTCGAGCGCGATGTCACACAGCACGTCCAGCGGGTCGACGCCCCGTTGTGCCGCGAGGTCCGCGAGCGAGGGACCGTCCACCAAGTCCTGGTGATGCACGGTTTCCTGGATGAAGACCCGATGCCACGACCCCGTCCACTGGTTGCGCATGTTGTCGCGCGCACGCACCCGCCACGCCTCGTCCCGGTAATACCGGGCACGCTCGGCCGCGGGGACGGAGAGCACTTCGGCGAACGCGTCCGCCCTGGCCAGCAGCCCCGGCTCGTCCATCCGGATCTGGAACACGAGCGGTCGGCAGGTGATCTGCGGCCATACCTCACCGCCGTACTCGGCCAACTCGTCGAGCACGGTGTGCGCCTTGAACGGCGCGCCGACGGTGGCGGTCAACGCGGTGTAGGTCACCGGCCGTCCGATCAGCTTCGACAGGCCTGCCAGCTCCCGCGGGCCGTAGTCCGGTCCCATGGTGATCGCGACCGTGCCGCGGTCCTGCTCCCGCAGCGGCGCGACGAGCGCTTCCAGCTCGGCGACCTCGGCGAGCCGGCTCGGCACCGGCCTACCCCAGGCGCCGGCGTGAGTCGGCTGCCGGGAGGACGCGAAACCCACCGCGCCCGCGTCCAGGGCTTCGACGACCAGCTCGCGCATCCGAGCCACCTCGGCCGCGGTCGCGGTGCGCTCCGACGCCTCCTCGCCGAGGACGTACAGCCGCAACGGGGTGTGCCCCAGCATCGCCGCGACGTTCAACCGCGGCCGGGACGCGTCCACCGCATCGAGGTACTGCGGGAATGTCTCGAAGTTCCAAGGGATGCCCGCGATCAGCGCGTCCACCGACATACCCTCGACGTTCTCCAGGGTGCGGGCGATCGTCTCCCGGCCCGCGGACAGCGTGGGCGCGATGCCGAAGCCGCAGTTGCCGACCACCACCGAGGTCACGCCGTGCCAGGACGACGGCGTGAGGTCCGGATCCCAGAGCACCTGCGCGTCGTAATGGGTGTGGCAGTCGATGAAACCGGGGGCGAGGGCGAGATCGCCGAGGTCGACCACGTCGCCGCCGATCGCACCGGCCGCCTCTACCGCCGTCACCCGGTCCCCGTCGAGTACGACGTCGGCGGGTCGCCCCGGTGCTCCGGTGCCATCGATCAGATTGCGGGTGCGCAGTACCGTCATGAACGCATGATGAAGCACCTGCTTCACTTCGTCAAGATCCAGTAGGATGGCCCGGTGACCAGACCCAGTCCCGCGCCGCGGCGCCGTGACGGCGAGGCGACGGCACGCCAGTTGATCGCGGTAGCGGAACGCCTGTTCGCCGAGCGAGGCGTCGAAGCGGTCTCGCTACGGGAGATCGGCAAGGCAGCCAACTCGCGCAATACCGCGGTGGCGCATTACCACTTCGGCAACAAGGAAGGTCTCGTCCAGGCCATCGTGCAGGCGCGCGCGGCCGATATGAACGTGCGCCGCCGCGAACTGCTCAACCAGGCACAGTCCGCCGCCGGGGACCGCCCGCTCACGGTCGAGGAGATCGTCCCGATCCTGTTCGTCCCCCTGGTGGAAGAACTCGACCGGGGCACCCACTATGTCGGCTTCCTGGGCCGGCTGTCGGTCGAGCGCCACCAGGCGCCCTGGACCCCGGACATCGTCGACGAGTTCCGCTCCTGGCGCGACACCGCCGAACTGCTGCGCACCGCATTGCCCGGACTCGACTCCCGCCGGTTCAGCCGGCGCCGCGGACTGGCCCTGCAGCTAGTGCTCGGTGCTCTGACCGCGCGGCAGGCTGCCGAATCGGTGCAGCGGGCACGTGGCTCCCGCTCCGATCTGGTGACCGACCTGTTCGAGGCGGTCGTCGGGCTGCTCGTCGCGCCGGTAGGACCGCATCACGCCGACCCGCGGGTGCCGCCGGTGCCGTGAGGGTGCAACGATGCCGGCCGTGCCGAAGCCACTAGCGGAGATCGTCGAGGCGGGGTGGGCGCGCGCGCTGGAACCCGCCAGTGCGCAGGTCGCCGCGATGGGCGACTTCCTCCGTGCTGAGATCGCCGCCGGTCGCCAGTACCTGCCGGCAGGGCCGAACGTGCTGCGAGCCTTCACCCAGCCGTTCGACGACGTCCGAGTGCTTGTAGTCGGCCAAGACCCGTACCCGACACCGGGACATCCCGTCGGGCTGTCGTTCTCGGTCGCACCGGATGTCCGGCCGGTGCCGCGAAGTCTGGCCAATATCTTCCTCGAGCTGGGCACCGACCTGGGGCTCGCAACCCCAAGCTGCGGCGACCTGACACCGTGGTCGGGTCGCGGCGTGCTGTTGCTCAACCGGGTGCTCACGGTCGCGCCGGGCAAGCCCGCATCGCACCGGGGCAAGGGCTGGGAACCAGTGACCGAGCAGGCAATCCGCGCCCTGGTCGCCCGGCGTGCCCCGCTGGTGGCGATCCTGTGGGGCCGTGACGCCCGGAACCTGCGGCCGCTGCTCGGGGACGTCCCATGCGTCGAGTCGGCGCACCCGAGCCCGCTGTCAGCGGCCAGCGGCTTCTTCGGCTCGCGGCCGTTCAGCCGCACCAACGAGCTACTAGTGGCGCAAGGCGCGGACCCGATCGACTGGCGACTGCCGTAGTCGACGCCGAGACCGCCCCCGTCTGTTGCGGGCGGGGCGCTTTTCGGCACCGCGGCGACGGCGGCCCACTAGGGTCGCGGGCATGAGCCCCGGGGCTGAACCGGGACCGAGCGATCAGGAGCACCGGATGGCGACGACGGACGAACTGGCCTGGGCGCCGGCGTGGCGGTTGCGTGAACTGACCGGAGCGCGCTCGATCAGCGCGGAGGACCTGGTCCGCGGCTGCTTGGATCGCATCGCGGCGCTCGACGACACCCTCCGCGCGTTCATCACCGTCGCGGCGGACCGTGCGCTGCAGCAGGCCCGGCGCGCGGACGACCGAGCTGCTGCCGGGGAACCGCTGGGGCTCCTGCACGGGGTCCCGGTCGCGTTGAAGGACGAAGCCTGGACCGAGGGAATTGCGTCCTCGGGCGGATCCGAGCTCTTCCAAGACTTCGTGCCCACCGAGGACGGCGACATCGCACGGCGGCTGACCGCTGCCGGCGCCGTGATCGTCGGTAAGACCAACATGCCTGAGTTCGCGGCCTGGCCGCGCTCGCTCAGCCGGATGGCAGGCGAGTCCGTGAACCCGTACGACACCAGCCGCACGTCCGGCGCATCCAGCGGCGGTTCGGCCGCGGCGCTGGCCGCCGGGCTGGTGCCGATTGCCGTCGGTTCCGACGGCGGCGGTTCGATCCGGATTCCGTCCTCGCACTGTGGAGTGGTCGGGCTGTTCCCGACCCCCGGGCTCGTACCGGATGGCGGCAGCTTCAGCTACAGCCCGTACGCGAGCCTCGGACCGATGGCACGTGATGTCCGCGATGTCGCCACCCTGCTGCACGTCCTCACCCACGACCCATCCGGTGCCGGCGATGAAACAGCACCCGGGCTGCTGCCTGACGGCGAGGTTCGCGGCCTGCGGGTCGGATTCAGTCCCGATTTCGGCTTCATCCCGGTGATGCCGGGGATCGTGCAGCTGGTCCGGGAGGGGCTGGAATCCCTGCAGCGCGCAGGAGTCACCGTCGACGATGTCGACGTCCGGCTCGAGCCGTATTTCGAGATGTTCGCCGTCGCCACCAGCGGCTACGGGCGCTTTCGCGCCGACGAGCGACCGATACCGTACGTGCGCACCACCGAATTCGAGGAGCGCTGCCGGCAGCCGGAAAACTTCGAAAAACTCTGTGCCTACACGCAATTCGCGATGTCACAGCCCGCGCCCACGGCGGAGCAGTACAGCGGAGCACTGGCCTACCGCGAGCAATTGGTCGCGCAGTTCGACGCTCTTTTCGCCCGCTACGACATCCTGGTATCGCCGACCATGCACGTCACCGCGCCAGCGGTCGACGACGGCTGGGACACGCCTTACCCGGACGCATGGATGGGCACGCCGTTCACCGCGGTGGGCAACCTGCTGCGGCTCACCGCGGCGTCGTACCCGGTCGGGCTGCTCGACGGACTACCGGTCGGGCTTCAGGTCATCGGACGCTCTGGGGACGAGGCCCGGGTGCTGCAGGTCTGTCGCGCCCTTGAGATCGCGCGGCCATGGACCGCCCGCCCGCCGATAGCCGGCTGAACACTCCGCAAGTGGCACGCCCACGCTCCCGAGCGGCCACAATGACCACTGTCAGCGAGGCATGTCAGAGGGGGCGGCAATGCATACCCGTGTCGACGAGATCAGCGACGGGATCTACCGGCTTTCGTCCTTTGTGCCGGACGTCGGTCCGACCGGCTTCACCTTCAACCAGTTCTTGATCGACGACGACGAACCGCTGCTGTTCCACACCGGTGGCCGGGCGCTGTTCCCGTCGGTCTGCAAGGCGATCGCGACAGTGCTGCCGGTGGCTCGGCTGCGCTGGATCACCTTCGGGCACCTGGAATCCGACGAGTGCGGCTCGATGAACCAACTGCTCGCCGCGGCACCGCAGGCGCAGATCGCGCATGGCGCGCTCGGCTGCGCGGTGTCTCTCAACGATCTCGCGGACCGTCCTCCGGTACCGCTTGAGGACGGTCAGGTGCTGGAATTGGGCCGCCATCGGGTCCGGCACCTGGACACACCGCACGTCCCGCACGGCTGGGAGGCACGCGTGCTGTACGAGGAGTCCACCCGGACCTTGCTCTGCGGCGACCTGTTCACGCAGTTGGGCAACGGTCCCGCGCTGGTCACCGACGACATCGTCGGACCGGCCGGACAGGCCGAGGACGTATTCCACGCCACCTGCCTGACGCCGCAGACCGCTCCGACCATCCGGCGGCTCGCCGAACTGGACCCGAGCACGTTGGCGATCATGCACGGCGCGTCCTTCCAGGGCGACGCGGCGTCGGCGCTGCACGCGCTGGCGGACGACTACGACATGCGGCTGCAGGCCGGATAGGCGTCCTCGCGAGGCTCGTCCAGCACGGCGCCCGTTGCCGCGCTGGACGAGTGCTCCAGCGCGGCAACGGGCGATCAAGGCAGGTTACTTCGCGCAGATGGCTTGGTATCCCTGGGGTGCGGTGTTCTGGCCACCTTTGATCTGCGTGTACCAGACGCAGGAACTGGTCTGCGCACCCTTGTCCTTGTCGAAGGTCAGCGGTGGCGTCCAGCCGCCGAAGGTGCTGTTCGCCGGCAGCGCCCACATCGCCTCAGCTACCGTCTGCGCGGTCACCGTCTCCGGCGCGTTCTTCATCGCGGTGCCGAACACCACGCCGGCCTGCCAGCCCAGCGTCGAGAAACCGTTGCGCACCTCGTTCGGGAACATCTTGCCGTACTGCGTATCCCAGTCCCTGGTGAAGTCCGCGTTCCCGAACCACAGCGGCGAGATCGAGACGCCGAGGGCACCCTCGAACTGCGGATTGGCCAGCATGTCCTTGTCGATCAGCGCCGACGGCACCACGATCTTCGGGGTGTACCCCTGCGTCGCGCAAGACTTGATCACCCGCTGGGTGGTCTGCCCGTCGAGCTCCGGCAGTACGACCTGCGCGCCGGTCTGCTTCATCGCGATGCATTGCGCAGTATAGTCCGGGGCAGTGGCCGCGACCAGCTGGTAACCCTTCCACTCCAGGCCTTCGTCCTTGGCGAAGCCCTGGAACAGCGGCGCGCCGGTCTTGCAGGACGAGAACTCCGAGCACAGGAACACGCCGACGCTGCTGCCGAGCGTCTTTGCAGCCTGCATCTGACCCTTGTCGTAGCCCTCGATCACGACGTTCGCCGGCATCATGTAAGGGTTGCCGACCCAGTTATCGTCGAGCGAGTATCCGCCGATCGCCGGGACCTTCTGCTGGGTGAGGTACTTCGCCCAAGCGCTGTCCGCGCCGGGGTCCTGCGGACCGACCAACGCGACGATGTGATCCTGCTCCACCATCTCCTTGACGTACTGCAGCGCCTTCGCCGGGTTGTTCGCGTCGTCGTGGCTGACCAGCTTCACCGGGTGACCGTTCAGGCCGCCGTGGTCGTTGGTCCACTGCACCCACGCCTCGAGGCTGTGCAGGGACTGCAGGTACTGCCCGCCGAACGAACTGCCGCTGTAGACGCCCACGTTCCCGATCACGATCGGCGACTTGGTCAGCCCCGATCCCGAGCCGGACGCCGGGGCGCTCGCTCCGCCGGTGCCCCCTCCGCCGCTACTCCCGCAGGCCGCGATGGCCACCACCGGGATCACCGCCAGCACGGCGAGCAGCTTCTTCCTGACCGTCAACCTCATCCGTCCTCCATCAGTTGTGTGCAGCGAGAGTGCGTGCATCGACAGCCACGTTCATTGACACCCGCTCAGCAATCGGGCAGCAAGCCGCACACTAGCCACAGCCGGGCGGAGGCTGTCCTTAGGGCCACCCGTCATGGACGGCGTCCACCACGAACGTGTCAATCCGGCCCCGGAGCGGGTGGCCGACCGCTGGCGCCTCCTCGCGCGACGGCGGCGCCTCCCGGTCCGCGACGCAGACGTAGAGGCGATTGCCGTCGGGGCCACCGAGCATGCACGCGACCGGGATCGCGCCGTCGTCTTCGAATGCGATGCGCTCCGCCACCGTTCCGTCCGGGGCCGCCCGGATCACCTCGCTCGTGGACGGCGACGCGATCCAGCAGTGGCCGGCTGCGTCCATACAGATACCGTCGGGCATGGCATCCGCGGCCAGTTGGATCAGCACTCTCTTGTCGGCAAGCGAGCCGTCGTCGCCAATCGCGTAACTGCTGACCCGATTCGCCCACGGCTCCGCGATGACTAGCCTGCCGGTCGAGGTCCTGATCACGCCGTTGGGCGTGATCGCATCGCGGGTGGCCGACCGTACCGAGCCATCCGGCGACACCAACGCGATCGGTGCTGGCGGCGGGTCTCCCGCGCCGCTCATCGCTTCCCAGATCCCGCCGAGCGTGGTTACGTAGCCACGCCCGTCCGGACCAACGGACAGGTCGTTCGCGTCGTGGTCCAGCAGCCCGGTCAGGTCGGCGTAGTCGGTGACCGTGCCTCCGGCCCAGGTCACCAGCTTGCGCTCGTGCATCAGCACGATCACGAGGCGGCCGTCGGGCAACCAGCCCATCCCGGCCGGGGTCTGAGACAGCGTCAGGACCGCTTCGACACCGCCAGCCTCGTCCACCCGGAACACCGTGCGCTGGTGCATGTCAGTGAAGTAGAAAACCCCGTCCTGCCATCTTGGGCATTCGGGCCAACCGAGTCCGTCGACAAGTACGGCACCCGCAGCCGGCATGGACCCCTCCTCGTGCACCCGGCCGGTGCGCAGCACCGGATCGCTAACCTCGGCGTTCCTCACGCGTCCCGGTGCCGACGGGAACACGGGGCTCACCTGACGAAAGCTAAACGATATCTACTCCCACTGCAATAGCTGTATCCGGTCTGTGAAAATCCTCATTCCTGCATTCGCAGGAATGAGGATTTTCACAGCGTCCGCTACAGCCGCGGCTTGGCTCCCGGAACAAACGGGGAGCAGGTGTCCGGACAAATTGCGCGCCTCGTCGGATGTGCGATACAGCACCGCGTCAGCGATGTCGGTCGCCTCGTTCATCCGGCCGAGAGCGCCGCCCCGTTCGTAGCGTCCTCGAACACCCGCGCGCGAGCCGGCTGTAAGTTCAGCGTTGGTGCGAGTGCCGCCGGCGTCACCGCATTGACGTTGA
>DASZVT010000102.1:0-22287 GCA_035546915.1 Mycobacteriales bacterium
GGCGGCCACCGGGTCGTCGTGCAGCACCGCAGTGACGGCCGCCGCGACCGGCCACAGCGACCGCGGCGGGGCGTCCCGGTAGCGCAGCTCGAGGAAGCCGCGGGGTCGGACCGGCGGGAACAGGGTGGTCACGTGGTAGTCCAGATCCGCACGGGTAACCGGGCGGCCGCCCAGGTCCGGATCCAGCAGCCAGTCGGCCAGCGAGAACCGGTCGGGGGCTGCGTGGCCTCCGTCTGCGTCGGGCACCAGGATCACGCTCGCAGCCAGCGCGTACCGAGCCCACTGTTCCCTCGGCCGGCACTGCGGTGCCATGTCCGGAACCGGCGCGGTACGGCACGGGTCGAGTTGCTGCCAGGCCTGCAACCGGGCGGATGCGGCGCCGGTGTCCTGGCCGCTGAGCACCCGGGAGCAGGCGAAGGTCGCGGCCAGTACCGGCCCGAGCAGGTGGGTGAGCTCCCACCGCTGTGCCATGGCGGCAGGGTCGGCGCCGGCGTCGAGGTTGACCTGCAGCGCCGCGGTCGCGGTCATCATCACCCGGCCGGCGTCGGCGCTCGGCGGTCCACAACGCGTGAAGTGCGCGGCCATCGCGTCGTAGCGACAGCCGTGTACCCACCGGCGGGGGGTGCGGCTGGACTCGATACCGCCGCCGCGGAGCGCGAGGCCCCGCTCGTCTAGTACCGCATCCACCACGCCGAGATCCGCGTCCAGCAGCGCGATAGCTGCCAGCGGGCCGGCAACCGGTGGGGTGGACAGTTCCAGCTGTCCACCCGGTTCGAACGTCACCGCGCTACCGTGCGGCAACCGGGTATGCCGCGAGCGCGTGGCCAGCAAGCGACGCAGTTCGTCCGGGCTGGGGATGCGCTGGGGATCGTTCCTGTCGAGCACGAAGAACTCGGCCTCCAGGCCGACCGTGCCCGGCGGCGCCTGCCGGAATGCCCTGCCGGCTAGGTGGAACGTGGCGTCACGCAACCCCACCTGGCCGAGCCGGTCAGGGGCCTCGTCCACGTTCCCTCCAGGTCCGGACCGGCCTCCGGAAGACGGGGGCCGCGGGTCGGTGCGGTGCGTGTATTCACAGCCTAGGCGGCCCGCGCGCATCCGCAAGGGACGCACAATGTGTGGACAATCTGGATCAAACGGACAAAGGCTCTATGCTAACGTCCGGCCTCGTGTCCCGACGAGCCGTGGTGACCGGGGGGGCCGGCTTCCTGGGGACCCACTTGTGCACCCAATTGCTGCGGCGCGAGTACGAAGTGATCTGTCTCGACAACTTCATCACCGGCTCGCCGCACAATGTGGAACATCTGCTGGAGAACCCGCGGTTCCGGCTGATCCGCTGTGACGTGACCGAATACGTGCACGTGCCGGGCCCGGTCGACGCAGTGCTGCACTTCGCGTCGCCGGCGTCACCGATCGACTACCTCGAACTGCCGCTGGAGACCCTGAAGGTCGGGTCCATCGGCACCTGGCACGCGCTCGGCCTGGCCCGCGAGAAGCAGGCACGCTTCCTGATCGCGTCCACGTCCGAGGTGTACGGCGACCCGCAGGTGCATCCGCAGCCGGAAACGTACTGGGGACACGTCAACCCGGTGGGGCCGCGAGGGGTCTACGACGAGGCGAAGCGTTTCGGTGAGGCCCTGACCATGGCCTACCGCAACTCCCGGGACGTCGACACGGCGATCGTCCGTATCTTCAATACCTTCGGGCCGAAGATGCGCCCACGCGACGGACGAGCCATACCGGCCTTCATCACCCAGGCGTTGCGTGGCGAACCGGTCACGGTTGCCGGAGACGGGAAGCAGACCCGGTCCATCTGCTACGTGGACGACCTGATCGAGGGCATCCTGCGACTGCTGGAGAGCGACCTGCCGGGGCCGGTGAACATCGGCAACCCGCGGGAGCTGACCATCCTGGAGCTGGCCGAGACGATCCGCGACCTGGTCGGCGGGACATCCCCGATCACCTTCATTCCCCGTCCGGTGGACGATCCGAGCGTGCGCCAGCCCGACATCAGCCTCGCCCGGGATCTGCTCGGCTGGGAGCCGCAGGTCGATCTCGTGACCGGCCTGCAGCGCACGATCGACTGGTTCCGGGAGGCCGCCAGGCGGTCGCCGGACGGCCTGTTCTGAGCAGTCAGCTCGCCCGCGCGGCGGCCACCCGGGCCGCCAGCGCGCGGAATGCCTGGCCGCGGTGGCTCGCCGCGTCCTTCTCGGCGGGTTCGAGCTGTGCGCTGGTGCGGGTGTCACCGTCCGGGACGAAGATCGGGTCGTACCCGAAGCCGTTGTGCCCGAGCGGCTCACCGGTCAGCCGCCCGCGCCAGCGCGCGTCCACGGTCCACTCGGCACCCGCCGGGGTGACCAGCGCGGCAGCGCAGACGAATGCGGCGCCACGACGTCCCTCGGGGATGTCCGCGAGCTGACCGAGCAGCAGGCGCAGGTTGGCCTCGTCGTCGCCGTGCCGGCCCGCCCACCGGGCCGAGAGCACCCCCGGCATCCCGTTCAATGCGTCCACCGCCAACCCGCTGTCGTCCGCGACGGCGGTCAGGCCGGTGGCGGCAACGCAGGCACGGGCCTTGATCAGCGCGTTCTCGGTGAACGTGGCGCCCGTCTCGGCCGGTTCGTCGTAGCGAGCGAGCTCGTCCAGTCCCCGCAACGTGACGCCGATGCCGGCAGCGGCCAGGATGCGCCGCAACTCGGCCACCTTGCCGGCGTTTCGCGTCGCCAACACCCAGGTGCCTTCCCCGGTGCTGGCGGCCGTCGTACCGGGCGCCTCCACTAGGCCATCGGGGTCGGCCGGGGTCGTTCGCCCGCCAGCGCCACGCGCTGCGCGTCGGCGAGCTGCCGGCAACCGTCCAGGGCGAGGTCGAGCAGCGCGTCGAGCTCGGTGCGGGAGAACGGCGCCCCCTCCGCGGTGCCCTGCACTTCGATCAGGTCACCGCTGCCGTCGGCCACGATGTTCATGTCGGTCTCGGCCCGCACGTCCTCGGCGTAACAGAGGTCCAACCGCGGCTCGCCATCGATGATTCCGACGCTGACCGCGGACACCGAGGTCCGCAGCGCGCCCGGTCGCTGCAGGTGCGCACACGCGTCGGCCAGCGCGACGTACGCCCCCGTGATCGCCGCGGTCCGGGTCCCGCCGTCAGCGACCAGCACGTCGCAGTCGATCAGGATCGAGTTCTCACCCAACAGCTTCAGGTCCACCACACCGCGCAGTGCCCGGCCGATCAACCGGCTGATCTCATGGGTACGCCCGCCGATCCGGCCCTTGACCGATTCCCGGTCGTTGCGGGTGTGGGTAGCGCGCGGCAGCATCGCGTACTCGGCCGTCACCCAGCCCAGACCGCTGCCCCTGCGCCAGCGTGGCACGCCCTCGGTCGCCGAGGCGCTGCACAGCACCCGGGTCTGGCCGAACTCGATCAGCACGCTGCCTTCGGCATGCGCTTGCCAGCCGCGCGTGATCGAAACGGGACGCAGGGCATCGGCGCTACGGCCGTCGGGGCGGGTCACGCCGAGCGACGATAGCGCCCGGCACTCACACCGGATACGTGACCCCACACCGGGCCAGCCGCAGCTCGCCGGGGTAGACGTCCTTGGCTTCACCCAGCACGACCGCTTCGTCGTGCCAGGCCACCAGGTGGGTCAGCAACAGCGACCGCGCCCCGGCGTCCACTGCCGCACGACCGGCCTGTGCCCCGGTCAGGTGCACGCCGACCGGATTGTCCTGGTGCTCGACGAAGCTCGCCTCGCACAGGAACAGGTCGGCGTCGCGGGCCAGTTCCACCAGGACGTCGCACGGGCCGGTGTCGGCGGAGTACGTCAGGGTGCGGCCGCCGGCTTCGATCCGCAGGCCGTAGCACTCGACCGGGTGCGCGACCTGTTGCGCGGTGATGTGGAAGGGACCGATCTGGTGGTCGCCGGCGGTCAACTCCCGCCAGTCGTAGACCTGGTTCAGCCAGGGCGTCCGGCTGCTCTCCATGGCCTTCTGGATCCGGGCCTCGGTCCCCCGGGGACCCCAGACCGGCAGCGGCAACGGGTGCGCAGTCGGGTGATAGAACCGCGCGTACGCATACCCGACCAGGTCGACGCAGTGGTCGGCATGCAAGTGGCTGAGCAGCACTGCGTCGAGGTCAAGCAGGTCGCCGTGCCGTTGCAGCGCCCCGACCGCCCCGTACCCGCAGTCGACCATCAGCCGGAAGCCGTCGTGCTCGAGCAGGTACGACGAGCAACCCGACGCGGCGCCCGGGAAGGTGCCGGCGCAGCCGAGCACGGTCAGTTTCACGCCCCCATCCCGATCCCGGCACCGGCGCGCGGGGTCGTCGGCTCCGGCGGCAGTAGCTCGGCAGCTGGCATCTGCGGACCGAGGAAACGCCGTCCGAGCCGGGTGAAGGCGGCCGGGTCGGTGGTGGCCAGGAACTGGTGTACCGGCGCGGGTGCGTCCACCGGCCGCAGCAGGTCATGGGTGGCGAGCGTCCGGTAGACGTCCTTACCGGTCTCCTCCGCGCTGGAGACGAGCGTCACGCCCTCCCCCAGCACCAGGCTGAGCATGCCGGTGAGCAGCGGGTAGTGGGTGCAGCCGAGGACGATCGTGTCCACTCCGGCTGCCAGCAGCGGAGCCAGGTACGCCTCGGTCAGCCCGAGCAGCTGCCGGCCGGTGGTGACGCCGCGCTCGACGAAGTCGACGAACCGCGGGCAGGCCGCCACCGTCACGCGGACCTGCGGCGCGGCCGCGAAGGCATCCTCATACGCGCCGCTGGTGACGGTGGCCTGGGTACCGATCACCCCGACCCGGCCGTTGTGGGTGGCGGCGACCGCCCGGCGCACCGCCGGCTGGATGACCTCCACCACCGGGACGTCGTACCGCTCCCGCGCGTCTCGCAGGCAGGCGGCACTGGCGGAGTTGCAGGAGATCACCAGCATCTTGACGCCCTGGGCCACCAGCGCGTCCATCGCACGCAGCGCGTGCGCCCGGACGTCGGCCAGCGGCTGCGGGCCGTACGGGCTGTGCGCGGTGTCGCCGAGGTAGCGCAGCGGCTCGTGCGGCAGCTGATCGAGCACGGCACGGGCGACGGTGAGGCCGCCGACACCGCTGTCGAGCATCCCGATCGGCAGCTCCCGCATGGGAGCAGCCTACGTCCCGTCGGAGCACCCTCCCGCAGGGCGGATGCTCAGGCCCAGAGCTGGCCCTCGAGCGCCGCCTCGGCCTCCTCCAGCGTGCCGGCATACGCGCCGGTGGACAGGTACTTCCAGCCCCCGTCGCAGACCACGAACGCGATGTCGGCCCGTTCCCCGGCGCGCACGCACTTGGCCGCCTCGCCGAGCGCGGCGTGCAGGATCGCGCCGGTGGAGATGCCGGCGAAGATGCCCTCCTCCTCCACCAGCTGCCGGGTGCGCCGCAGCGCCTCCCGCGGACCGACCGAGAACCGGGAGGTGAGCACGCTGCCGTCATAGAGCTCCGGCACGAATCCCTCGTCGATGTTCCGCAGTCCGTACACCAGCTCGCCGTAGCGCGGCTCCGCGGCGATCACCCGGATCCCCGGCACGTTCTCACGCAGGTAGCGACCAGCGCCCATCAGGGTGCCGGTGGTGCCGAGCCCGGCCACGAAGTGCGTAATGGTGGGCAGGTCCTCCAGGAGTTCCGGACCGGTCCCCTCGTAGTGCGACAGCGTGTTCGCCGGGTTGCCGTACTGGTAGAGCATCACGAAATCGGGGTTCTCGGCGGCCATCCGCTTCGCCACCGCCACCGCCTCGTTGGAGCCACCGGCCGCGGGCGACGAGACGATCTCCGCCCCGTACATCCGCAGCAGTACCCGACGCTCCTCGGAGGTGTTCTCCGGCATCACGCAGATCAGTCGGTACCCACGCAGCTTGCACACCATCGCCAGTGAGATGCCGGTGTTGCCGCTGGTCGGCTCCAGCACCGTGCACCCTGGCACCAGCCGACCGTCCTTCTCCGCCTCCGCCACCATCGCCAGCGCCGGGCGATCCTTGATCGAACCGGTGGGGTTGTCCTGTTCGAGCTTCGCCCAGAGCCGGACCTCCGGCGACGGCGACAACCGCGGCAGGCCGACCAGCGGAGTCCGGCCGACCGACTCGAGCAGCGAGTCGAAGCGCATCGGGCTGCGTCAGCCGCCCAAGCCGGCACCACCGGCTACCGCCGGAAGCACGGTGACAGCGTCGCCGTCCTTGAGGACGGTGCTCAGCCCGCCCAGGAACCGGACGTCCTCGTCGTTGACGTAGACGTTCACGAAGCGGTGCAGGCCGCCGTCCTCGGCCACCAGCCGGCCGCGCAGGCCCGGATGCCGACCGTCGAGGTCGGTCAGCAGCGAGTCGAGCGTGTCGCCGCTCCCCTCGACCGCCTTCGCGCCGTCCGTATAGGTCCGCAGGATCGTCGGGATCCTGACCTCGATCGCCATGGGTCTGCTGTCTCCTGTCGTGTCGGCACCCGGGTGGATGCCGGATCTCGCCAATGCGTCTATGAACCAATGCGTCTGTAGAAGCCTGTCGTGCCCATTGTCGCCGGTGGCCGCGCGACACTCGTCACGGCCCTGTCGGACGCCGGCCTATCTGGCGCTGCCCATTGTCCAACGTCAGCCGGTACCGGCGCTAATCCGTGATCCGGATCGGTTCCTCACTGATCTCCCCGTCCACGATCCGGTACGAGCGCACTTCGGCATCCGCACCGAGTTCGTCGCGGGTGCTGATCAGCACGTAGTGCGCCCCCGGCTCGCTGGCATACGACACGTCGGTCCGCGACGGATACGCCTCGGTCGCCGTGTGCGAGTGGTAAATGACGTGCGGTTCCTCGTCCCGCTCGTCCATCTCACGGTAGAGCGCGAGCAGCGCCATCGAGTCGAACTCGTAGAACGTCGGCGACCGGGCGGCGTTCTCCATCTCCAGGAACCGCGCCGGCACACCGTCGCGGCCGGTGATCACGCCACAGCATTCGTCCGGGTGGTCGCGGCGGGCATGCGCGATCATCGCCTCGTACATGGCGCGCGGTATCTCGAGCACGGCTGCACGCTACCGGCACGGCTGGGGCTCAGTATTCGGACGGTGCGCCGAGCGCGACCAGCAGCAGGTGCTGCAGGGTGCCCAGCAGCCCGTAGATCTCGAAGGCACCGGCCCGCGGGTCGTCGGCTGCCGGCGGCGCGTCCTGGTCGTCGGTCACCTCGAGTCTGGTGCCGAGCGCCAGTCGCAGGTCGTTCAGCGCCCCCAGCCAGGCCTGGGCCTGCTCCGGGTCAAGTTCGAACCGATCGCCTGACTCGAGCGTCTCGCGCACCGTGGCCAGCCGTTGCTGCTGCAACCCGGCGAGGTCGGCTTCCGTGAAACGGCGGAACTCGGCCGCGGCAGCGCCGTCCTCCACCTCCGGCAGGTAGCCGTCCGGGCGCAGCCGGTGCAGCACCGGATCGTCCGGTGCACTGGGCGCGTCGGCACCGATCCCGGTGATCGCGGCCAGCGGATCCTGCGGCGTGGTCGCCGCGGTGTCCGGCCCCGCGGGATCCGCGAGCAACTCGGACAGCGCGCCGAACTGCTGCACCAGCAGCGTGCGCAACCACGACGGCAACCGCACCCCGACCCGGCCACCGGCAAGCGCCTTGAAGCTGGGACGGACCACCACCATCAGGACATCACCATCGGCACCGGTCAGTCGTCCTGCTGCAGCGTCGCCCACAGGCCCGCCGCGTGCAGCCGCACCACGTCGTTCTCCATCTGCTCGCGGGTACCGGAGGAAACGACCGCGCGGCCCTTGTGGTGCACGTCGAGCATCAGGGTGGTCGCCTTCTGCCGGCTATAGCCGAATAACTGCTGGAGCACGTACACCACGTACGACATGAGGTTCACCGGGTCGTTCCAGACGATCGTGACCCACGGCCGGGAAAGACGCGTGTCCTCCCAGGTCTCCAGTTCGCGGTCGAGACCCGGCGCGGCCGGCGCTTGCGTCACGGTCTCTAGTCTGCTCCCGCCCGGCCATCGGCAATACCGGTGGGTCAGACGATGACGCCACGTTCGCGCATGCCGGCGATCTGATCGGGGGTGACACCGAGCTCACGCAGCACCTCTTCGGTGTCGCGGCCGTAGCCGGGGGCCGCTCGCAGCGCGCCGACCGGCTGGCCGTCGAACTGCGCCGGTGACGCGCCGGTGAGGTAGTACCCGTCGTCGTCGAACTGCACCGGCGTGACGAAGCCGTTCTCCAGTGCCTGCGGGTCGGCGATGACCTCGTCCGGACTCTTCAGCGGTGCCCACACGCCTTCTAGCTTGCCGAGCTCCGCCTCCCACTCGGCCAGTGTCCGTTGCGCGAACACCGCATCGAGGTCCCGCACCAGGGCGGTGTTGTTCGCCGCCCGCGCCGCGGCGTCGGCGTACCGGGGGTCGGTGATCCACTCCTCGTGGCCGAGGGTGCGGGCCAGGTCCGGCCACCACGCGTCGTACAGGTAGCACAGCAGGATCCAGCGCAGGTCCTGGGTGCGATACAGGTTGTTGAGCGGGTCGGCCGCGCGCTCGCGCGGCGGCGGAGCACCGGTCGCCTTCCAACCCAGGCTCGCGTTGATCAGCGACTGGCTCATGATGTAGGTCCCCATCATGTACAGCGCGTGGTCGATGACCGCGCCACGACCGGTCCGCTCCCGGCGGAACAGCGCGGCCGCGATTGCACCGGCCAGAGTGGCGCCGCCGGTAAGGTCGCCGACCGATCCGGGCTGCGCCGGCGGCGGACCGCCGTCTGCCGGCGTCTGAGCGAAAGCCGAGCCGGACCGGCACCACGACGACGGGTAGTCGAAGCCTCCGGCCTGCGCCAGCGGACCGTGGTTCCCGTACCCGGTGCCGCTGGCGTAGATCAGCTGCGGGTTGTGCTTCATCAGCGTCGCCGCGTCGATGCCGAGCTTGCTGCGGGCGCTGTCGCGCAGGTTGGTGACGAACACGTCCGCGCCGTCGAGCAACCGGTAGAGCTGCTCGCGGCCCTCCTGCTGGTTCAGGTCGAGGGCGATGCTGCGCTTGCCCCGGTTCGCCGCCTCGAAGAACGGGTTCGCCCGCAGCCCCGGCCGCTGGATCGCGCGGATGTGCCGGCCCGCGTCACCGCCCCCGGTGGCGCGTTCGATCTTCACGACGTCGGCACCCCAGTCCGCCAGGATCATCGAGGACGCGGGCACGAAGGTGTGCTCGGCGACCTCGACCACGCGCACGCCCTGCATGACGTCGTACATCAGATTCCTCCTCCGGCCGGCAGGAAGCCAACCTAGCGAGTACCGGGCTGCCCGCGCCCCAGCACCCGTTGATCACGCGATGTTGGATACGACACGTCAACGCACACCCGGGAACCCGGCATGACCAACGCGGAACGGGGTGGTCAGAACCAGGGGCGCAGCGGGAGGTTCGCCGCGCCGCCGCGCGGCGTCTTGACCCCCAGCACCTGGTGCAGCTGCAGGTCGTTGCGATCGAAGCCGAGCCGCGAGCCGGCCATGTACAGGCGCCAGACCCGCGCGGTGCCGATACCCACCTCGGCCACCGCCTCGTCCCAGTGCTCCTCCAGATTCACGCCCCAGGCCTGGAGCGTCTTCGCGTAGTGCTCGCGCAGGTTCTCTTCGTGCCGGATCTCGAAGCCGCGGTTCTGCATCGCGGTCACGACGGTGCCCAGCCCGAGCAGCTCGCCGTCGGGGAAGACATAACGGTTGATGAAGCCGCGGTTGACCTTGCGGCTCCCTGTCGTGGTCGGCTTCATGATGCAGTGGTTGAGCAGCAGGCCGCCGTCGCGCAGCTTGCTGTGCAGGAAGCGGAAGTAGCCGGCAAGCTGGCTACGACCGATGTGCTCGGTCAGTCCGATCGAGGACACCGCGTCGAAGCCCGACTCCCGCACGTCCCGGTAGTCCGACCAGCGGACCTCGGCACCGGACAGGCCGTCGTCCGCGATCGCCTTCTGGGCCCACTCCGCCTGCTGTCGCGACAGCGTCACGCCCAACGCCGTCACGCCGTAGTTCCGCACCGCGTGCCGGACCATCCCGCCCCACCCACAGCCGACGTCGAGCAGTCGCATGCCGGGCCGCAACGCGAGCTTGCGACAGACCAGGTCGAACTTCTCCGCCTGTGCCTCCTCCAGCGTCGCCGTCTCGGTCGGGTAGCAGGCGCACGTGTAGGCCATCGACGGCCCCAGGACCCAGCGGTAGAAGCGGTTCGAGACGTCGTAGTGGTGGCTGATCGCGGCGGAGTCGCGGGGCTTGCTGTGCAACCGCACCGCCGCCAGCGTGTGCGCCAGCCGGGTACCCGGCACCACCTCCTGCGGCGGCACCGGCGGTGGCTTGAGCACGCCGGGTCCGAGCGACTGCAGCACCTTCGCCTTGTCCGCCAGCGACATCCCGCCGAGCGACGGGCGCTCGGCGATGGCGAGCAGGCCGCTGTACAGGTCACCCTCGACATCGAGCTCACCGGTGACGTAGGCCCGAGCCAGACCGAGCTCGCCGGGCGAGGCGGCCAGATAGCGCATCGCCAGCTCGCTGCGTACGACGACCCGGACCGCGGCGTCCTCCGGACCGGCGGCGCTCCCGTCGTAGGCCTGGATCCGCACCCGGTCCGAGCCGATCACCTGGGCCAGGATCTGCGCGACCTGCAGCTTCATGAGTTCGAGTCCTTTCGTGCTAGCGGGCCCGGACGGCCTTGTCGTAGAGATCGAGCAGCCGGCGCTGCGGGTCGTAGGCGTCCTTGAGCGCCCGGTACGCGGCACCGTTGTAGAGCCGCCAGAATTCGTCCGGCTCGTAGAAGGCGCTGGAATACAACGACTTCCTCCCGCCGAGTCGCTCCACCTCTGCCTCCACCAGCCGGTTGTGATGGCCATCGCTCTGGCCCGGACCCAACGGGACCGTTCCCCAGAACCCGACGTTCACCCACGGCTCGTCGTGACTCATCTCGTACAGCGGCCAGCGGGTCCCGGGATCGCGTGGCAGCAGCGGGCAGAGCCACACCGGGCGCATGCCGATCTCACGGTCGAACCAGGTCAGGTATTCGGACAGCCGGGACAGCGGCACCTCGATGTCCTGGATCACCCGCTCGCGCTCCGGTCGGCCGCGCCACGACTCGTACCGGGCGTACAGGCCGTGCTTCGCTTCCAGCGCCATCACTTTCCAGTACGTGTCGCTGCGCAGCAACCGCCGCGGCAGCAACGGCCGGACGAACCGGTTCTGCACGCCGAACGCGCCGGAGCACCAGAACCAGTCGGTGTCCCACCGCCACAGGTAGTCGTGCACGGTCAGGGTGTCGGTATGCCGCTCGCGCAGCGACCGGTAGTAGATGTGGCGGCCGGTGTAGTCGCTGACCCCGTACGGGGCCTCGTCGACGAACTCACCGAGGGTGAGCACGATCTCTGCGGGGCTGAATGCGGTGCCGTCAAGGAAGTCGACCGACCGACCCTGGTATTCCCGGTCGGCGCCGATCCGCGCAATTGCGGCACTCGCGGCGCCGAGATCGGTGAACGAGAGATGCCGCAGCGCTACGAACGGCCGGGTCTGTTGCAACTCGATCCGCAGCCGTAGCACGTACCCCAACGTGCCGTAGGAGTTCGGCAGACCGTGATACAGGTCGGCATGCTCGCCGGTCGGGGTGGCCAGCACGACCCGCCCGTCGCCGGTGAGCACCTCGGCCTCGAGCACCGACTCGTGCGGCAAGCCGTGCCGGAAGCTGGTGGACTCGATGCCCAGGCCGGTGACCGCGCCGCCGAGGGTGATGGTCTTGAGCTGCGGGACCACCAGCGGCATCAGGCCGTACGGCAGCGTCGCCGCGACCAGGTGCTCGTAGGTGGTCATGCCCTGCACGTCCGCGGTACGGGTCTGCGGGTCGACCTCCAGCACGCCGTCGAAGGCGCGTACGTCGAGACCGGCGATACCGGTCTCGGCCCGCTGCCGGAACAGGTTGGAGGTGCGCTTCGCGAGCCGTACCGGCGCCCCGGGCGGGATCGCCGCGTACTGGTCCTGCAACCTGCGCACCCGGGCCGCGTACGCGGGATAGCGGTCGGCGACACCGGTCACGCCGGCGATGCGGTTCACGCGGGGCACCGTATCCCGCGACTAGGGTCAGCCCAGCGACGGGAGCGAATGCAACCCACCGGCGAACGCCACCCGGAGCGGATGCAACGAAGCCGCGCCGCCACGCGTCTGGGTGGTGATACGGCGGACCAGTCCCCCACGGAGGAGTCGGCATGAGCAGCTTGAAGGCAACCCGCACCGCGTGCGCCGTTCTGGCCGGTGGTCTCGCCGCCGCGGCGCTCGCCGGCTGCGGCAGCAGTAGCAGCACCGCGACCACCGACAGCACGACGCCGGTGATGACCGTGACCCAGACCCCACCGTCGAGCACGTCGGCCAACCCGACTACGTCGTCGTCCGGATCGTCCACCGGATCCACCGGCTGCACCACCGCGCAACTCGCGCTCGCCCTGGGCCAGCCCGACGGCGCCACCAGCCACCGGTACTACTCGCTGACCTTCACCAACACCGGTTCGACCCCGTGCACTCTCGACGGCTTCCCCGGCGTCTCGTTCGTCGCCGGCGCGGACGGTCACCAGGTGGGCAACCCGGCGAAGCGGGACGGTTCCAGCAACGGTTCGGTCACGCTGGCGCCGAACGGCAAGGCCACGGCCACCGTGGGCGTCACCACCACCGGCCCGTACGACGAGAGCACCTGCAAGCCGGCGCCGGTCAACGGGTTCCGGGTCTACCCGCCAGGTGAGACCCATGCGGCGTTCGTCGCGTCCAGCCAGACCACCTGCTCGTCGACGTCCCTGACGATGCTGACGATCACGGCGGTCAAGGGCGGTTGACCGGGCGGGTTCACCCGCCGAGACGGTCGGAGGCCTCCAGCCAGGCGTCCTCGCAGCGCGCCTTCTCGGCCACCACTGCGCGTAGTTCGGTGTCGAGTTCCGCCGCACGGGCGTAGTCCGCGCCGGCCTGCGCCAACCGCTCGTGCAGGTCGCTCTCGCGCCGCTCCAGCCGTTCCAGCGTGCGCTCGAGACGGGTCAGCTCCTTGCGGTCGGCGCGGGAATCGCCGCCCCGGGATCGGGGCGTGACCGGCGAGGCGGCGACCAGCGCCGCGGTACGGCGGCGCTGCAGGTACTCCGTCACGCCCCCCGGGAGTGCCGCGAGCGAGCCGTCCCCGAGCAGCGCGACAGTACGGTCGCAGACCCGCTCCAGGAACCACCGGTCGTGGCTGACCACGATCAGGGTGCCGGCCCACCCGTCCAACAGGTCCTCCAATGCCACCAGGGTGTCGACGTCGAGGTCGTTGGTGGGCTCGTCGAGAACCAGGACGTTCGGGCCGGCCATGAGCAGACGGAGCAGTTGCAACCGGCGCCGCTCACCACCGGAGAGATCGGCTACCGGGGTCCACTGCCGGTCGGCCGCGAAGCCGAAGCGCTCCAGCAGTTGGGAGGCGGTCAGCTCCTCCTTGCCGAGACGCAAAACGCCGGCGATGTCCTCCACGGATTGCAGCACCCGTCGGTCGTCCGGCAGCTCTCGTACCTCCTGGGTGAGATATCCGGCGGCGACGGTGACGCCGGTGCGCAGCACTCCCCGATCGAGGACCTGCTCGCCCACGAGCACCCGCAACAGCGTGGTCTTCCCGGCGCCGTTGACGCCGACCAGCGCGATCCGGTCCCCGGGACCGAGCCGCCAGGTCACGTCCCGCAGCAGGGTGCGCTCGCCGAGGGTCAGCCCAGCATCCTCCAGGTCGTAGACCGACTTCCCGAGCCGGCTGGCGGCGAACCGCTGCAGCTGCGCGTTGTCCCGCGGGGGCGGCTCCTGCTCGATGAGGGCGTTGGCCGCCTCGATCCGGTACCGCGGCTTGGAGCTGCGCGCGGGCGCGCCGCGCCGCAGCCACGCCAACTCCTTGCGCACCAGGTTGCGCCGCCGCGCCTCGTTCGCGGTTGCCTGTCGCTGCCGCTCGGCCCGGGCCAGCACGTACGCGCTGTAGCCCCCGTCGTAGGCGTGGACGGCTCCCGCTGTCACCTCCCAGGTGACGGACACGACCTCGTCCAGGAACCAGCGGTCGTGGGTGACGACCACAAGGGCGCGGTGCCGGGCGGTGCGCTCGCCCAGGTGCCCCGCCAGCCAGGCGACCCCCTCCACGTCCAGATGGTTGGTGGGCTCGTCCAGCACCAGCAGGTCGAGCTCGGACACCAGCAGTCGGGCCAGCGCGACGCGGCGGCGCTCACCACCGGACAGCTCCCCGACCACCCGGTCGAGCAGCGGCGCGACGCTCAGCCCGGCGAGGACGGCGCGGGCGTGCGCGTCTGACTGCCAGACGTGCTCGGGACGGTCGCCGACGACGGCACGCCGCACCGTGTCCGCGGCATCCAGATCGTCCGTCTGTCGTAACACGCCGACCCGGAGGCCGCCCACCTGGGTGACGCGGCCCGCGTCGACCGGCTGCCGCGCGGCGAGCACGTCGATCAGCGTGGTCTTGCCGGCGCCATTACGGCCGACGATCCCGATCCGGTCACCGATCCCGATACCGAGCGATACGTCGGTCAGGATGCGGGTGGTGCCGTGCATCTTGCTGACCCGATCGAGCGAAACCAGGGCGGCAGGCGGCACCTGTCCAGGCTACGGGGTGGTGCGCGGGGCGAATCGCGGCGCACGCTGCTGCGTGCGCGCTTCGAGCGCCTCGGCCAGATCCGGTCGCTGGAACGAACGCAACATGCGTTGCACCGAATCCTCGAACTGCTGCCGGATCGTGGTGTCACGCAGCTGCTCCTTGATCTCGGCGTGCGAGATCGGTGAGCAGTTCTGCGCCAAGTCACGGGCGTACCCGAGCGCCTCGGCCAGCAGTGTCTCCGGCGTGCAGACGCGCTGGACGACGCCGAGCCGGAGTGCCTCCGCAGCGTCGATCATGCGCCCCGACAACAACAGGTCGGCGGCGTTCGCACTGCCGACCAGAGCGGTCAGCAGCGGCGCACTGCCCCACTCAGCGACCAGGCCGAGCCGCGCGAACGTGGTGCCCATCCGCGCGGTGTCGCTGGCGAACCGGATGTCCGCCATCAGCATGTAGGAGAAGCCCATCCCGGCAACGGCGCCGTTCACCGCGGCCACGACGGGCACGGACAGGTGCAGCGGTGCACCGAGGTCCACCGGGTCCGCGTCCTGCTCGAGGAACGAGCCGTCGCTGATCGTCGCCAGCGCCTCGAGGTCCGCGCCGGCGCAGAAACCGCGACCTGCGCCGGTCACGACCACCGCCCGGACCGCCGGATCCTGGTCAGCCTGCACCAGCAGCCGGCAGTAGCGCCGCTGCATGTCGCCGGTGAAGGCGTTCAGCTTCTCCGGCCGGTTCAGCGTGAGCAGCGCCACGCCGGCCTCGTCGACCTCGTACAGCACGGTCTGTTCCGTCACGAGAGGGCCGCCCGTCAGGCCACGGCGTAGTACTGCACGCCCTCGGTCGTCGTCATGACCAGCCGGCCCTGTGCGACCAGCAGGCTCAAGTGCGCTCCGGTCTCGCCGACGGCCATCAGCCGATTGAACATGTCCAGGTCGGCGAACCGGTGCTCCCGCCGGGTCCAGGCCAGCTGCTGGGCGACCTCGTAGGCCGTGTGCGCGCCACGCGACACCGCCTTCTCCGTCTGTTCCAGCCGTAGCCCATGGTGGGCGACAAGCTCGTCCACCCGGGCGTGCACGCTGTCGGTGGCCGGACCGTGGGCCGGTAGCAGCTTGCGGTCGGGCATGGCCCGCACCAGCGCCAGCGAGTCGAGGAAGTCGCCGAGCGGGTTGGCCGGGTTCGCCGGCTCCAGGCTGATCGACGGGGTGATCTGCGGCAGCACGTGGTCACCGGCGAACAGCAGTCCCCCGGCATCGTCGACGAACACCACGTGACCGACGGTGTGTCCGGGCGTGGACACGACATCGAGCGCCCGATCGCCGATCCCGATCCGCTGGCCGTCCTGCAGCCAGTCATCCGGCAGGTCCCAGTAGTCGGACGACTGGGTCGGCGACGTCACCGGCACGTTGGCGAGCAATTCGTCGGCCAGTTCGGCACCACCGAACATCCGCATCTCGTCGGCCCGATTCTCGATCGGGTGCCGCGACGGCTTCATGATCCGTCGCAGCGACTCCTGCTCGTCCGCACCGAGGCTGACCCGCATGCCGAACGTCTTGCGGAGTGCGACGGCCTGCGTGTAGTGGTCACGGTGCACGTGCGTGACGAGGAAGCGGTGTACGTCCGCGAGGCCGTATCCCAGCGCCGCGAGCGCCTTCTCCAGCTGCTCGCGGGCCTCGGTCAGGGCCCATCCGGAATCGACCAGCACCAGCCCGTCCGGGGCCTCGACGACGTAGACGTTGACGGCCTGCAGACCGTCGTTGGGGAGTGGCAGCGGAACCCGATGCACCCCCGGGGCGACGGCATGCGCGCCCGCCTCTACCCAGGCATAGCGTGACGTCGACACCCTTCGGTGTCTATCAGATAGCGGCGCAGGACCCGAATTAGCGGGCGGCGGCGGCCAGTCGGGAGCACATCCGGCGCAACATCACCCCCAGGCCGGGACCGAGCGCCGGCCGCAGGATCCGGGCTGGAACCACCCCGTCCAGGGCCATCGTCCAGGTCAGGCTGCAGGCCCGCTCACCGATCGGAGTCAGCACGTAGTCCTCGGCGAACGCACGCACACCGGGCATCCGGTCGGCCTCGTCGATGCGGAACGCGAACCGACGCCCCTGCTCGTAGCCGATGACACTCTCGACAAACCGGGTGCCCATGGCGTGCACTTCGCGCCGGCCGCCAACCGAGGGCGGTCCGGGCGTCAACCACCGGCCGTCGTGACTGAAGCCGGGAACCCAGTCGCCCCAACGGGCCGGTGCGGGGCCGATCAGATCGAAGACCCGGTCGGCCGGTGCATCCACCCGCCCGGCCCGGGTGATCCGCAGCGGTGCGGTGTCGAGGAATCCGATGTCGACCGGTCGCATCGCGGACATGGGTCCGATGCTGCCACGCCACCCGCCCGGCGCGCACCCTCGTCCTAGCTGCTTCTCAGCAAGCACCGGGCACATCGCTCAGCTTCGGTGGTTATCACTAACGAGTACACCGCACGGCACACCGGAGGGCCCCATGACTGCAGCGATCGCCACTACGACGGACCGACGTCCCGCCCACTCGGGCCATGCCACTGCGTATGGCCTGTCGTCGGTCGCCCGGACCCGGTTGGAGAACCAGCTCATGGATCTGCGCACCGAGCGAGCGATCCGCGCGACCGAGGCGACGGAACGCAGCGGTGACGTCGCGGACATCGCCGAACTCGCTGCCCGTGACATGCTGCTCGAGCAGCTCGACCTGCGGATCGCACGTATCCGGGATGCACTGGCAGCAGGGGAATCCGCCCCCCAGCGCAGACGACGTTCGGGCACCGCGGCCGCCGAGACCGTCCGCCCCGGCATGCGCGTCGCGATCCGATTCGAACAGGCCCCGCAGGTCGAGCACTTCATCGTCGGCGATCCCGCCGAGCGTGACGCCGACTGCGAGGTAATCACGCCGAACAGCCCACTGGGCCAGGCGCTGCTGGGCGCGCACTCCGGCGACACCGTCTCGTACGCGGCACCGGTCGGCACCCTGCAGGCGACCTTGGTGGAGCTTGACCCCGCGGCCTGATCCAGATCGACCGCCCGGGGTTGTGCGACATCGACCGCCCGGGGTTGTGCGACATGAGGGTTGCCGGAGCAACTCCTATGTCGCACAACCCGGGAATCGCACAACCCGGGAATCAACGCGGTGCGCGACGTCAGTAGCGGTAGTGCTCCGGCTTGTACGGGCCGTGTACGTCGACGCCGATGTACTCGGCCTGCTGCTTGGTGAGCGTGGTCAGGTGCGCGCCGACGGCGTCCAGGTGCAATCGGGCCACCTTCTCGTCCAGCACCTTCGGCAGCGTGTACACCTTGTTCTCGTACTGGTCGCCGCGGGTCAGCACCTCGATCTGAGCCAGCGTCTGGTTCGAGAAGGATGCCGACATCACAAAACTCGGGTGACCGGTCGCGTTACCGAGGTTCAGCAGCCGGCCCTCCGACAGCACGATGATCGAGTGGCCGTCGGGGTTCTCGGCGGTGCCGGGGAAGCGCCACTCGTGCACCTGCGGCTTGATCTCGATCTTCTCGATGCCGGGGGTCCTGGCAAGCCCGGCCATGTCGATCTCGTTGTCGAAGTGGCCGATATTGCCGACGATCGCCTGGTGCTTCATCTGCGCCATGTGCGCGGCGCTGATGATGTCCTTGTTGCCGGTGGTGGTGACGAAGATGTCCGCGTACGGCAGCGCTTCCTCGAGAGTGACCACCTGGACACCGTCCATGGCCGCCTGCAACGCGCAGATCGGGTCGATCTCGGTGACGAGCACCCGAGCACCCTGGCCGCGCAGTGATTCCACGCAGCCCTTGCCGACGTCGCCGTACCCGCAGACGAGGGCGACCTTGCCGCCGATCATGACGTCGGTGCCCCGGTTGATGCCGTCGATCAGCGAGTGCCGGCAGCCGTACTTGTTGTCGAACTTGGACTTGGTGACCGAGTCGTTCACATTGATGGCCGGGAACAGCAGGGTGCCGTTCTTGGCGAACTCGTAGAGCCGGTGCACACCGGTGGTGGTCTCCTCGGTCACGCCGACGATGCCCTGCGCCATCCTGGTGAAACGGCTGGAATCCCGCGCGAGCGAGGCCCGAAGGGTGTCCAGGATGACCTTGTACTCCTCCGAGTCGTTCTCGTCCGCCTGCGGCACCGCTCCGGCGGTCTCGTACTCGACGCCCATGTGGATGAGCAGGGTCGCATCGCCACCGTCGTCGACAATGGAGTCCGGACCGGAGCCATCCGGCCAGGTCAAGGCCTGGTCGGTGCACCACCAGTAGTCCTCGAGGGACTCGCCCTTCCAGGCGAACACGCTGACGCCCTGCGGGTTCTCCGGTGTCCCGTCCGGTCCGACCACGACAGCCGCCGCCGCATGGTCCTGGGTGGAGAAGATGTTGCAGCTGACCCAGCGCACGTCGGCCCCGAGTGCGATCAGGGTCTCGATCAGGACCGCGGTCTGCACAGTCATGTGCAACGAACCGATGATCTTCTTGCCCTTGAACGGCTGCGCCTTGCCGTACTCCGCGCGCAACGCCATCAGGCCCGGCATCTCGTGCTCGGCCAGGGAGATCTCCTTGCGGCCGAAGTCGGCCAGTGACAGGTCCGCGACTTTGAAGTCGGTCACGGAGCCAGCCTTGTCGGCGGTACGGGTGGTCATCGTGGAGCCTCTCTGTTCGGGGGAGTCGTTCGGGGGTCCGGGGGCGGGAAGTTCGATGGGTACCGCTAGCCGGCGGTAGAGCCCGGCTTCCGGTGGGGCGGCCGGGCGGTGGATCGCGCCGAACCACTCGTCGATCCGACGCGCGAGCTCGGTCTCGGTCCGCATCCGCCGTTCGAATGCGAGGTCGGTGATGCCGACCCCGAACTCGTCGAGCAGCGCTTTGAGCTGGCGAAGCCGCTCCACCTGGCGCGGTGAGTAGAGCCGGTGGCCGCCCGGCGACCGCTGCGCAGTGACCAGCGCGGATGCCTCCAGGTAACGAAGCATCCGGGGCGACCAGCCCGTCGTCTCCGCCGTCTGATGCATGCTCAGCGAACTCATCCCGGCGAGATTAACACAACTGTGTCAACTTTCCGCCGCTTGTGTTCCACGTGTTCCACCCTCGTGGCGCCCGCCGCGGGGCTCGACGGCACGGCGGGGCTGCACGCCTTAGCGCCGGAACCGGAAGTAAACGACCGCGACCGCGTACGTCACCCCGCCGATCGCGGCGATCATGGCGTACGGCCAGCCGTCGTGACCGCGCGCGACCTCCACGACGAAAGCGATCAGCACTGCGACGATCATCACGACAGCAGTCACGGCGGTCGCCTGCAGGTCGATCCCGGCGATGCGTTCGTCTCGGTGGTCGAGCAAGCCCCGCACGGTCTCGCTACGGCGCCCTGCCCACACCAGCGCCGCGCTGAACACCAGCATGAAGGCGAAGCCGGCCAGGCCGGCAGCGATATTGCCCCCGACCCAGAAAGCAATGAGATAGACGACACCGATCAGGACACTCAGGACCGGTGCCGTCCGAGGTGAGCACGTCCATTTACGTGCGATCTGCATCGAAGATCTCCTCGACGTAGGTACCGAAGAATCGCGCGATGGCGAATGCCAGTGGCAGCGACGGCGTGTAACGACCCGTCTCGATCGAATTGATCGTCTGCCTGGATACGCCTAGCGACTGGGCCAGATCACCCTGCGACAGGCCTCGATCGGCTCGTCGGGCCCGAACGTCGTTTCGCACGGGTCTAGCGGATGTCAAGCTTGCTTGTCACAGTCACACCATGCCATCGGTGGTCCGCGGATGTCAAGTCCGCTTGTCACCCAGGGCCTGGACCGACGTACCGACCCGACCCGTTCACGAACATATGAATCGTTTACTGATCGATTGTTCAAGCTAGGCTGGGGCACCGTTCGACGTGACGGTTCGTCCCAGACAGCAAGGAGCGGCGCGTGAGGCTCAGCGGAAAGACGGCGCTGGTTACCGGCGGGACCGCGGGAATAGGCGCGGGAATTGTCGAGATGTTCGGACGGGAAGGTGCATCCGTGGCCTTCACCGGACGGTCGGAGGAGACCGGCACAGCCTTGGCGGCGCGGCTGAACCAAGACGGACTGACGACGAAATACATCAAGGCGGATAACAAGATCGAGCAGGACGTCTCCGGCGCCGTGTCCTGCGCGGTGGAGGCGTTCGGACCGGTGACGGTCCTGGTCAACAATGCCGCCGCGACTGACGTGACGGTCAGCGGTGTCGACAACCATGTCGACGAGATCACCAACGACGACTGGGACTACACCGTGCGGACCGCGCTCTACGGGACCCTCTGGGCCTGTAAGTATTCGATCCCACACATGCGCGCCGCAGGTTCCGGATCGATCATTAACATCTCGGCTTCCTCCAGCATTCGCGCGATCCGCTCCCGGCCCGCATACCAGGCCTCGAAGGGTGCTATCAACGCGCTCACCCGGCAGATGGCAGTGGACTACGGCCCCGACAACATCCGCTCGAACGCGATCATCGTCGGCTTCATCAACAGCGGCGGCGAGATCATGCAGAAGCTGTTGCAGGACGAGGAGTACATGCAGGTCATCCGCGGGATGCAGCTGCTCCCCCGGATCGGCGAACCAGCCGACATCGCGGCCGCGGCGACCTACCTGGCCTCCGACGAATCGAAATACGTAACCGGTTCGCAGCTGACCGTCGACGGCGGCGCGACCAGCCACCAGCCGGTTGTCGCGCGCGTCGTCCCGAGCGAGTAAAGCCCCCCGCCTCGGACGACAAAGCGCGCTGCTCGTATGCGGCCGCAGACGCCAATACCGCGGAAGCGCGGCCTTGACTAGCGCTTCGCGCGCGGGGCCGGTGCGCCCGGCTGCGCCGGATACAGCGCCGCGGTCAGGATCTCCGAAGTGGCTCGGTGCCAGCGGGTTCGGGCCGCTCCGTCGTCGAAGTCAACCTCCAGAGCATGCTCGATCAGCGGCTGCAACAGCACCGGAGCCATCCCGAGAATGACCAGGGCGGTCGCTACCGCACGACGGTCCTTCGACGGGCGCGCGACGCCGGAACCTTCCCGACGTCGGAGATCCGCCACCGTGCGCTCGACCGAGGATCGGAACCAGTCCATACCCTCGGGCGTGCCGTCCGCCATGATCCGACGCAGGTACGCAGGCAGTAGCGGGACGTCGACGACGAGCTGGTTGAACCCGGCCAGCCGCGCGACGTGGGCGCTCGCGGGGTCCTGCGCGTCCGGGATGTCGGCGGTTGCCCCTTCTAGCAGTTCCAGCACCCAGTCCGAGACGCTCGCGACGACACCCTGCTTCGAGCCGAAATGGTGCAGCACCAAGCCCGGCGAGACTCCCGACCGCGCTGCGATCCCACGAATCGTGGCACCGCGGGATCCCTCTTCGGCGATCAACTCGAATGCCGCGTGCCGGATGCGCGCCTTCGCAGTCACGTCCTCGCTAGGAAAGACCGCGTAGCCCACAGCGCAACCGCCCTCTTCGTCTCAGGTTCCGGACGATATTCGCAACCGGCTTCGAGCGTCGATGCCGATGGACGTCGCCGCAGGAAGCAGGTCGCGACCAGCGCGAAAGCCGGACCGGCAACCGCCCGGCTCATAGCACCGGTACGACTCCGTCCGGCGCCCGCTCGCCACGGGCGAAAGCGCGAAGCACGGCCAGATCCCCGCTGCGCGCTCGCCCTACCTCCAGCAGCAGTTCGAGCGTCGCGTCCATCGCCGCAGCGGGAATCGCCGGGTCCGC
>DASZVT010000103.1:0-12016 GCA_035546915.1 Mycobacteriales bacterium
TGAACACCTCTAGCGAGTACCACCCGGTGGTCCCGGTGCTGTTCAACTCACCGTTGGGCTGGTACTTCTGCATCGCCGCGAGGTAGTCCGCGGTCCCCGGGCCGTCCCCGAACCAGAGAGGTCCCTCACCCACGAACAGCACACCGTCGAACGCGGGCTCGTTCAGCTGGCTCTTCACGAAGCTTGCCGGGTCGTCGATGAACAGCGGCTCGTACCCCTGGGTGTGGCACGAAGAGATGAACCGCGGGACCGTCCCGGACGAGAAGGAGGTAAAGACCGACTGCGCACCCTTGCTCTTCAGCGAGAGGCACTGAGCGGTGTAGTCCGGCGCCGTGGTCGAGACCGCGACACCGCCGGTGTAGGTCAGACCAAGACCCTTTGTAATCCCGCTGTAGATCGGGTCGGACTGCTTGCAGGAAGGATACTCGGCACAGTAGGCGAGACCGAAGGTGCTTTTCTTCTCCAAGACCGCACCGTATGTGACCATCTTTTGGACGTTGTTCTGGTTATTGGCGACTGGGAAGAAGTTCGGATCGGTCACCCAAGGTTGGGAGGATGCGGGACCCCCGATCACCGGGATCTTCTTGCCGTCGATGTACGACGCCCACGTCTGCTCGACTCCGAAATCGGCCACGCCAACGATCGCGATCACGCCGTCTTTCTCGACCAGCTTCTTGACGGCGAGCACCGACTTGTCCGGAACCCCGCCGTCGTCCTCGACGAACAGTTGGACCTTGTGGCCGTTGATACCGCCGCTGGCGTTCGTCTTGGCGACCCATGCCTCCTCGGCCGCCTGCTCCGCCCTCAGCCCGTCACCTGCCACACCGCCGAAGGACCCGACAACCCCGATCTTGATCGTCTCGCCGCTTGGGGCGCTTGCGACCGAACCGCTACCTGCCGACGGCGAGGTCGCGCTCGACGAACTCGAGCCACATGCCGCCAGACCCAGCACGACTCCTATGGTGGCCACCGCGCCCACCAGGACCTTCGACTTCCTGTTCACGTGTCTCCCACCCCTGCCGACAGTCGCAAGCGAGCAGACGCCCAGGGACTACCAGGCGGCGCTCTGTGATGGGCCTCACTCTCATACCGAAAGTGCTACTTTCGCAAGAGCCTGAGACACCCGTTACCTAACCGTTACCCGCGTACCCATATCGCCCTGTCCCGCAAGGGCCGGACCGTTGACACAGTTGGGCTCCGGTGCCAGGCTCGGTCGGCAAACGAGATCACCACTTTCGTTTGTCGTCGTGCACGGTGATCGGCAGCGACTATTTTCCCGGGAGTAAGCACGTGGAACTGGCAACCGCGTGATGCGCAGCCGGGGAACGGCGCCCCTTGACCTGACCGGCAAGCGGGCCTTGATCACCGGAGCGTCCGGCGGCCTGGGTACGGCGATTGCCCGCGCACTCGCCGAGCGTGGTGCCTCCTTGATCGTGACCGGGCGGCAGCGCGATGCGCTCGACAACCTGGTGCGCGCATTGGACGCCGAGATGATCGTCTGCGACGTGGCCAAACCGGACGAGCTCGCTCACGTGCTTGATGCTGCCGTGAAAGTCGACGTGCTCGTCTCCAATGCCGGTATCCCCGCCAGCGGGGCGCTGCAGGACTTCTCGGTCGAGCAGATCGATCGAGCGATCGCCGTCAACCTGCGAGCACCCCTGCTGCTGGCCCGCGCCGCGTCCGCGGCCATGGCGGATCGCGGCTTCGGCCACATCGTGTTCGTCTCCTCGATCTCGGCGAAACTGCCGGGGCGCGCTCAGGCGCTCTACAGCGCGACCAAGGCAGGCCTGCGCGCCAGTGCGCTGGCGATCCGGGAGGACCTCCACGGGACGGGGGTCACCGTGTCCGTGGTCCTTCCCGGCCCGGTGAGCGATGCCGGGATGTGGGCCGAGACAGGCCTCGCCGCACAGGCGGGGAAGATGAAACAAAGCCGCCCGAGCGACGTCGCCGACGCGGTCCTCGCCGCGATGACGCGCAACCGCGCGGAGATCGACGTGATGTCCGCCCAGCTGCGGTTCATGTCCGCCTTGGCGCTGTTGCGCCCGAGCTGGGCCGCCGCGATGACGCGCAAGGGATCGAAAGAGTTCGCCGCGGCGATGGTGGAGGCACACCGCCACAAGTGGTGACGCGCAGACCGCCGCGCTCCGACTTGTGTGGGAGCTATGGGTCAGGGCACCGGCCGTGGGTCAGGCGGTCGGGTCCTCGCCACGGTCCAAGGCATCCCAGGCGGCGACATCGGTGTCGACCCGTTTGGCCCGCCCCTGCCTCGTCGCCGGTCGCTCGTACCGGCTAGACATCCCCGACCATTGCCGGCCCCGCACCGCAACCAGCGCCCCTACCAGGACCAGCAAGACGCCGCCGACGACTGCCATCCAGGGCCAGTTCGTCGCATGCGTGACCGCGTCCTGCGGGAGCTTGTGCCGCAGGTCGTGCTGCGCCGTAGTCCGCCGCAACAGTGCCTCGACGGTTGCTCCGACGCCCGCCAGTACCAGCAGCACGCCGGCGACGGTCCGTCCCCACCGGCGTGTCGCCGGGATCGCCACCGCCCCGGCCACCGCCACCAGCGCGGCCGCCGCGACGAGCGGCGCCACGTCCTTGCCGGATACGTGCTTGTCGATCACGATCAGCGCGTTCGCGGCCCGTCCCCGGCCGGACGCCCAGCGCTCCCCCACCGACCAGAACAACAGGCCGGCAGCAGCCAGCGCCCCGACGAAGGCCGTCACCGACTCGCGGACCGCGTTGCGGGGCCCGCTGCCGCCGGCCCCCGTGCCGGGATCAGTCACCGTGGCCCACGCCCTCGCCTGCCGCCGGTGTCAGCGTCGACGCGGCCACGAGCGCCCCCAGCACCGCGGCCGCCTTGTTCCGGCATTCCTGCTCCTCGGCGTCCGGGTCCGAATCGGCCACGATCCCGGCGCCGGCTTGCACGTACCCGATCCCATTGCGGATCACGGCGGTGCGGATCGCGATGGCCATATCCAGATCGCCGGCGACGTCCACGTATCCGACCACCCCTCCGTACAGGCCCCGGCGGGTCGGCTCCAGCTCATCGATGATCTCCATCGCGCGGATCTTCGGCGCGCCGGACAGCGTCCCGGCCGGGAAGGTGGCCGCGAGCGCGTCCAGCGCGTCCCGGCCCGGCGCCAGCTCCCCCACCACCGTGGACACGATGTGCGAGATGTGCGAGTAACGCTCGACTGCCATCAGCTCGACCACCTCGATCGAGCCCGGCGAGCACACCCGGCCGAGGTCATTGCGCGCCAGGTCCACCAACATCACGTGCTCCGCGCGTTCCTTCTCATCTGCCAACAGCTCCGCGACCAGCCGCTGGTCGTCAGCCGCGGTCGCGCCTCGGGGACGGCTGCCGGCGATCGGATGCATCACCGCACGACCGCCGGACACCGTTACCTGCGCCTCCGGCGACGAGCCGACCACCGCCATGTCCTCGAATCGCAGCAGGTACATGTACGGCGATGGGTTGGACGCTCGCAGCGCGCGATACACGTCGAGGGGGTCGGCCGTGGTGGCCAATTCGAAGCGCTGGCTGGGCACCACTTGGAAGACATCGCCCGCCCGCACGTACTCCTTCGCCCTGCGCACCGCTTCCTGATAGCCGCCCTCGGGGGTGCGCCGGCGCACGCCGGTAGGCGCCGGCCGCTGCAGTACGTCGACTGCGGCTGGCGCCGGGGCACTCAGTCGCGCGCTCATCGCCTCGAGCCGGCTCACCGCCTCGTCGTAGGCGCCACCCGGGTCGACGTCGGCGCCCGGGGTCAGAGCGCGGATCACGTTGGCGACCAGCAGGATCGAGCCGTCCCGGTGGTCGAGCACCGCCAGATCGGTGGCGAGCAGGAACTGCAGCTCGGGCAGCTGCAGGTCGTCGACCGCGCTGTCCGGTAGCCGTTCGATCCGGCGTACCGCGTCGTAGCCGAGATAGCCGACGAGGCCGCCGGTCAGGCTCGGCAGTCCGGGCCGACGCGGGGTGCGCAGCCGGGCGGCGGCATCCCGCAGCGCGGCGAGCGGGTCGTCCGGGTGGTCGTCCGGGCCGGCGCCGAGCCACACCGCGCGGCCGTCGCGCTCGGTCAAGGTCGCGGCAGAGTGCACCCCGATGAAGGAGTAACGGGACCACAGCCCGCCATGCTCGGCGGACTCGAGCAGAAAGGTGCCCGGCCGATTACCGGCGAGCTTGCGGTACGCGCTGATCGGAGTCTCGGCGTCGGCCAGCAGCCGCCGCACCACCGGCACCACCCGGTGCTCCGCGAACTCGGCGAGGAACCCGGCCCGGTCCGGGGTGACAACACCGTCGGTCACGAGATGGCCGGTGACGAGTCCCCCGTGGCCGGCGGCTCCCCGATCACGGCAGGTAAGACGTCTGCGTCGAAGCAAGTGCGGTCGCCGGTGTGGCAGGCCGCCCCGACCTGGTCGACCCGGACCAGGATCGTGTCCGCATCGCAGTCCAGCGCGACCGACTTGACCCACTGCTGGTGACCCGAGGTGTCCCCCTTCACCCAGTACTCCTGGCGGCTGCGGCTCCAGTAGGTGCAGCGGCCGGTGGTCAGGGTGCGGTGCAGCGCCTCGTCGTCCATATAACCCACCATCAGCACCTCGCCGGTGTCGTACTGCTGGGCGACGGCAGGGATGAGCCCGTCCCGGTCACGCTTGAGCCGAGTGGCGATAGCGGGGTCCAGGGCGGTCGGTCGGGCCGGGGCGTTCCCAGCCGCAGCGGTCTGTGCCATGGCCCCATTCTGCCTGCCGGCCGCAAGCCGGGCCTGGCGCGGCGCAACCGGCCGGTCCGGTTCCCTCGGCTCCGGGTGGTGGCCCCCCTCGCGGTCCGTAAGGTGGAGTGGTGAGCGATCGGTACCCGGGCCAGTACCCGCCGGAGCAGCCCGACTACAGCGCCCACCTGCCCGCGTACGGTCAGCAACCAGCTCCGCCCCCGGGCCCGGGCTACGGGCCGTACGTGCCCCCGCCCGGTTCGAACGGCCAGCCAGGGCCGAGCTACGGACCACCGACCCCGCAGAAGAACGGGCTCGGCACCGCGGCGATGGTGCTCGGAATCGTGTCGATCCCGGCGGCGGTCATCTACATCGGGCTGATCTGCGGGATCCTCGCGATCGTCTTCGGGATCATCGGACTCCGGCGAGTCGGCCGCGGCATTGCTTCGAACCGGAGCCAGGCGATCTCCGGCCTGGTCCTCGGGGCGATCGGGGTGATCCTCAGCGGCATCTTGATCGGGGTGCTGGTGAACCGGGTCAGCAACTGCACTCAGTACCCGACCGACAGCAGTCAGTTCCGGGATTGCGTGACCAACGGCCCCTGACCCGCGTGCTCCCCCGCGCCCCGGTCGTCCAGGTGGGAGGCTCGGGGCATGACCGCGCACATGTGGCGCTTGATCGGTACGGACGGGCAGCCCTACCAGAGCCAGACGCCAGGGACGTTCGGAGGGCATCGCCGCGGGAAGGTCTACGGCCGGCTCGACTGCCCCTCGGCCCTACGCGCGCTCGAACGTGGTGGCTATCGGCCCGATCGGGTCTTCTTCGCCGATGCCCACACCGCCGTCTCGGCCGGCTACCGCCCGTGCGCCATCTGCCTGCCGCGGTCATACAAGCTCTGGCGAGCGCTGCAGCGGGCAGGTCCACAGCGCGACACCGACCCGGATGACATCGCGGCACTGGGGCGGGGAACCCCCACCGACGACCCGGGGTGAACGCTCCCGCACTGATGCCGCAGCCGCGGACCGCGACTACCGGCAGGGCGGATCGGACAGGTGCACCGCCAGCGGCCGTACCAGCGGCTGGCGCAGGACCACCGGCGCTCCCTCCCCGGCGGGCTCGGTCAGGTGCAGCACGATGGTCCGGGTCGCGCCCCGTGGCAGTTCCAGGTCGACGGTGTAGACGGGGTGACCACGTTCCGAGCCCGCCGATGCCGTCACCGGTTTGCCATCCACCGTCACCTCCTGCATCAGCGCCCCGGATGTCGCGAAGTAACTCACCTCGAGCCGGTTATCCCCGGGCCGGACCGAGTACGAGCGGCGATCACTGCGGGCAGTCACGTAGTACGACAGCCCGCCAGCCGGCGCGTTGTTGGTCAGCGTGATCGTCGCCGTACTCTCCCGGGTCGCGCCACAACTGCTGCGCTGCCAGCTGATCGACCGATCCAGGTAATAGTCGAGCTTGTTGCCGCCGTCATTGACGATCGAGAGCCCGACGTAGGGGGCCGAGGTGACCGGGATCGCGCCGGAGACGGCGGTCTGCATCAGGTCCGCCTCCTCCTTCGGGTGCGCGCTCCACACCAGCAGTCGGCGCTGCCCGGCCGCCTCGCCTGCGGCACGGACCAAAGCCTTGGTGTCACCGTGGTCGCCAACCAGGCGATCACTCACCGATTTGGCCACGTCGAGCAGGTAGTCCCGGCGTTGGGCGTTCTGCGCCGGACCCGGGTACTTCGCGTAGACGGTGCTCTGGGTCAGCGCGACCACGTTGGCGGCGTCGACCGTCGTACCGTCCGTCGTTGCGACCGGACCGGTGACCTTGAGCAGGTAACTGAGCGCCGTCGGGTCCACGGCGACCACCCCGTCGACCCGCTGGCCGCTGTAGTTCCGCCACATCGATGCCCAGATCTGCGCGGCGTATGGGAAGTGCGGGCTGAGGTTGCCATTCTGGTACAGCGTCGTGGTCCCCATGCCACCGTAAAGCTGGTCGTACGCGGCCCCGAGTTCCACGGTCGCGTGCACGCCACCCAGCACCGAATCCGGCTCGAAACGCTGGAATTTCACGGTGCCGTGACTCGCGGTGACGACCGCGAACGCGCCGGGCAGGCCGCCCGTTCCGCGCGCTTCGGCATCGTTTTGAAACGCGACGAAATAGCTCCTCGGTCCATCCTGCCCGAGCATCGGTGGGACCACCCGCGCGGCGAGGTCGGCCGAAGTGACGGTGCGGCCGAGCGCGGTCAGCTGCGTCAGCAGATCGGTGCGGGCGTGGTCAACGAACGGCGCCCAGGTACTGCCGGGCAGCCGGCTGACGGATGCCACCGCACCCGACATGGAACTGGCCGCCGCATCGAGCTGAGGCTTCACGGCAGCGATGGGGGCGAGGTCGATACTGCCGTCGCCACGCCGCAGCCGGGCCGGATCCAACTGGTGGCTGGCATCAACCAGCTGCGGTAGCGCGTGATGTGACAGGCCGTCCACGCTGGCGGCGACCGAGCGCGCCACGTGCAATGGTGCGCCCGCCCACGGGATGTGTGCCGCGACCACCCATGCCGGCCCGCCCGTCAGGGCATGGGCGTGATCGGCGTGCGAACTCAACACGCTCGCAGTGGCGCGCGCACCGGCGAGGTCACCGGCGCTGACCTGGGCTCGCAGTCGCTGCACGTCCGCGCGCACCCTGTCCAACTCGCTGCGGGCGAGCACCGCAGTGACGACGATCCAGATCAGCCCGAGAAGGAGCACCGCCCCTACCCCCGCGACAGCAACCCCGGTACGTGGGTGTCGATGCACGGTGGCTCGAATTCCTCGGCGATGCCGACGACGCCGAGCCGGCTGCCGTCGTAGATCACCGGACCCGGCTGACCGGCCATGCGGACCCTGCCATTCGGGACCGTCGAACGGGTCGGCCTGCAGTGACTGACCCTCGCGTGCCGGTAGCCGGTCGGTCATGAGCCCGGAAGGCGACGACAACGGCCGCCAGCGCGCGCCAATCCCGCTGACTCAGGCAGACGTGTCAGGCCTTCACCTTGCGCCTGCCGACCAACAGCATGGTGGCACCGCCGACCAGCAGCGCGATGCCGACGGCCGCGACGCTCCGTGCTGCGAAACCGGTGAACGGAAGTCCGCCGCTGCTGCCACCGCCACCAGAAGCGGACGTGCCGGTCGCGCACGCAGCCGGGTCACCGATAGTGACCGGGGTGCTGGTCGTGTTCCCTGTCGTGACGTCGGTCGCGACGATGGTGTGCGAGCAGGTGAGGCTGGACGGCAAGGTCACCGTCGCGGCGTAATGGCCGCTCGAATCGGCCGTGACCGTGGCGAGGTGTACGACGGCGCTGTGCGCGTCGATCGAAACCTGTCCACCCGCGGTTGCGCCGTTGCCCGAAACCGTGATGGCACCACCGACGCTCGGGTTGGTGCTGCTGACCCCGACCGACAAGGTGTTCGTGTAGGGCGCCGCGTCGGCGGCGGCGGCGAATGTGATCATCGCCAACATCAGACCGACGGCCGTGACAACGGCCGTGGTTACGCGCTTCGCTGCATTCATCGGACTCCCCGTCGTGGTGCGCGTGCCGGATGGTCAGACGCGGGCCGTGGCCGCCGAACGGCCTAAGCCCGTCACGCACAGTAGCCGACGTTCCAGGGCCTGGGAAGTACCTCGCACGCTCGAATGCATGGAAGTTCCTCGTGACATAGGCCTTATTGGCGTAGTTTGTCCTAGCCTGTCCGGATCAGTAGAGGCGTCCTTCACAGAGCCATTTGGGTCACGTAGAGTGACCGCTCGCCGAGATCAACCAGGCGAGGAGCGGGAGCCGCTAGATGCATGGACAGCACCACCCGCCGGCTCCGGACGACGCCCGTCGCCCTGCCTCGCGCCCCGTCTCACATCCTGCTCCCCACGGCCGTGGGACCGACGTGGGTTACGGCTCGTTCCCCTCCATCCTGATCGACGTCGCGGTCTGGCTCCTCACCGCCGAACTGGCGGCGCTGGCACGCTTCGATTTCGACGCCGACGACGTGCGCTGGGAATCGGTCTCCATCCTCGCGCTGTTCATGGCCGGCGGGCACCTGATCATCGGTGCGCTCGTGCTGCTCTACCGCGGTGGTTACCTCCCAGGCAGTTTCGACGAGATGCGGGCGGTCGCGATCGCCGCGACCGCGACCGCCGCGACCGCTTTCATCGTCGTGCTGCTGCTTCCGTCCCGGCCGATCCCGCGCAGTATCCCGTTCCTGATCTGGCCACTGGCGCTGCTCGGCATGGCAGCAGTCCGGTTCGTCAGGAGATTGGTCGTACAGGCCCGACGGACCCCGCGCGGCGACGTGGAACGCATCCTGATCTTCGGCGCCGGCGAGGTCGGTTCTGCGCTGACGCTGCGGATGATGCGCGACCCGGCGTCGCAGTTCCTGCCGGTCGGATTCATCGAGGATGACCGCGCGAAGCGGAACCTGCAGATCCACGGCGTGCACGTGGTCGGGACCCTCGACGACCTCACCGACGTGGCGCCTGGATTGCAGGCCAGCCGGATCGTCATTGCCGTCAACAACGCCGACGCCGCCCTTGTCCGCAGAGTCTCCGATCAGGCGGACGAGGCCGGCATCGGCTGCATGGTTCTCCCGAAACTCTCCGACACGTTGCGGGCGCCGAACATCGACCTGTCGACGATGCGGAACGTCAACGTCCAGGACTTGATCGGACGGCGGCCGGTCGACACCGACGTGCGTGCGATCGCGGCGTACGTGACCGGCAAGCGCGTCCTGGTGACCGGGGCCGGCGGCTCGATCGGGTCGGAGCTGTGCCGGCAACTGCACACGTTCCGGCCGACCGAGCTCGTCATGCTGGACCGCGACGAGTCCGCGTTACACGCGGTGGAGTTGTCGATCTTCGGACGCGCGTTGCTGCAGTCCGCGCAGATCGTCCTGGTCGACATCCGCGACCAGCAGGCCCTCACCCAGGTCTTTCTCGAGCACCAGCCGGACGTCGTCTTCCACGCCGCGGCCCTCAAGCACCTGCCGTTGCTGGAGCGCTACCCGCGCGAGGCGCTCAAGAGCAACGTCTACGGCACTCTGCACGTGCTGCAGGCGGCGGCCGCGACCGGCGTCCAGCACTTCGTGAACATCTCGACGGACAAGGCGGCTAATCCGGCGAGCGCGCTCGGGCACTCGAAGCGACTCGCCGAGCAGCTCACCTCCTGGTACGCGCACCGCACCGAAGCGGGCACCTTCCTGTCCGTCCGGTTCGGAAATGTGCTGGGGAGCAGGGGCTCCGTCCTGCATGCGTTCGCCGCGCAGATCGAGAAGGGCGGACCGGTGACGGTGACAGACCCGGACGTGACGCGGTTCTTCATGACGATCCCGGAGGCCTGTCAGTTGGTGATCCAGGCCGGTGCGATCGGACGCCCGGGCGAGGCGCTGGTGCTCGACATGGGTGAGCCGGTGAAGATCGTGGACGTCGCAGACCGGATGATCGCCATGTCCGGCAAGGACGTCGAGGTGGTGTTCACAGGCCTGCGTGAAGGCGAGAAGCTGCACGAGCAACTGATCGCGGCCGGAGAAAGCGATGCTCGGCCGCTGCACCCGATGATCTCCCACGTCGACGTCCCCCCGCTCGATCCGACGGCGATCGACACGGCGCCCTGGACCCGGCGTGTGCTCGGGCCGCCCGGTGCTTTCGCCAGTGCGCAGGTCGGGGTGCCGGCGACATGAGTGCGACCGATCGGATCTACCTGTCCGCGCCCGATGTAGGCGAACTCGAGGCGAAATATGTCCAGGAGGCGATCGCGTCCGGCTGGGTCGCCCCGGTCGGACCCGATCTCGATGCATTCGAGGCGGAGGTGGCCGGCCGGGTCGGGGTAGCGCATGCCGTCGCGCTGAGCTCCGGGACGGCCGGGCTGCATCTCGGCCTGCTGGCCCTCGGGGTGGGCGCCGGCGACGTCGTCCTCACCGCGACGATGACGTTCGCTGCTACCGCGAACGCAATCAGCTACACCGGCGCACTGCCGTATTTCGTCGACTGCTGCCGGGAGACCGGCAACGTCGATATCGCAATGCTCCGCGAGGCCGCCGCCCAAGTCCGTGCCGAGGGCGGCCGGATCGGCGCCATCCTGCCGGTGGACCTACTCGGCAAGTGCGCCGACATGCACGGACTCACCGAGGTCGCCGCCGAACTGTGCGTACCGCTGCTCGTCGACGCGGCCGAGTCGATGGGTGCGCATGTCGACGGTCGGCAAGCCGGGTCGTTCGGTACCGGATCGGTGCTGTCATTCAACGGAAACAAGATCATGACGACGTCCGGCGGCGGCATGTTCCTCACCGATGCCAAGCCACTCGCCGACCGGGTGCGGCACCTGTCGACGCAGGCCCGCCAGCCTGTCACCCACTACGAGCACGCCGAGGTCGGCTACAACTACCGGCTCAGCAACGTGCTGGCGGCGCTGGGACGCGCGCAGCTCTCCCGGCTCGACGGCATTCTGGCGCGGCGGCGGCAGATCCGCGACGCGTACCGCGCGGCATTCGCCGCTGTGCCCGGCGTCCGGATCTTCGGCGGTACGGATGACAGCGCCGATAACTGTTGGCTCACCTCTATCGTCATCGAAGACGCCGGCTGGACGCCGCCCCAGCTGTCCGCGCATCTCGCGTCACGCAACATCGAGAGCCGGCCGCTGTGGAAGCCCATGCACCTGCAGCCGGTGTTCGCCGGTGCGCTGCGTCATGTCAACGGCAACGCCCAGTGGCTGTTCGAACATGGCCTTACGCTGCCGAGCGGTTCCGGCATGACCGCCGACGACCTCGACCGAGTGCTGACGGGCATCCAGGACTTCGTGGAGCAGGCGTGACCGCTCCGGATGCCAATAGCCACCGCCGCTATGACGCCGTGAAGCGGGCCGTCGACGCCAGCCTGGCGGCCGCCGGGCTGGTCGCGACCGCCCCGCTGCAGGCGCTGATCGCGCTGCTGGTAGTCCGCGACCTCGGCCGGCCGGTGCTGTTCCGCCAATGTCGTCCGGGACTGCACGCCAGGCCTTTCACGCTAGTCAAGTTCCGCACCATGAGAGACGTCGATGTCGCTACCGGCTTGGTTTCGGACGCCGATCGGCTGACGTCGTTCGGTTCACTGCTGCGTGGGCTGAGCCTGGACGAGTTACCGACCCTGTGGAACGTCCTGGTCGGCGACATGAGCCTAGTGGGCCCGCGGCCGCTGCTGCCGCAGTACCTCCCCAGGTACAGCCCCGAGCAGCGACGACGGCACGAGGTACGTCCGGGTGTCACCGGCTTGGCACAAGCCTGCGGGCGCAACGACCTGGACTGGCCGACCCGGCTGGGGCG
>DASZVT010000104.1:0-2055 GCA_035546915.1 Mycobacteriales bacterium
CCGACTCGAGCTGCAACGTCAACGTCGACACCGTCGCCTTCGTGCGCACCGGCACGCCGCTGCTCGACCCGCACGCGCCGCTCGGCGGCTACCGCCGCGGGCTCGACGGCGTGGACGGCTCGGCCACCACCAGCCCGGGCCTGCTCTACCAGGACGGGTGGTCGCTGCTGGACGACAGCCCGTCCGCCCTGTTCGACCCGCAGACCCACAAGGTGACCCCGCGGCCGGACAACGGCGCGCAGGACGGCTACGTGTTCGCCTACGGCAAGGACTACGCGCAGGGCCTGCAGGACCTCGCGACGCTGACCGGTCCGCCGAAGCTGCTGCCGCGCTGGGCGTACGGCATCTGGTACTCGGAGTACTACGACCGGACGGCGGCGCAGTACGAGGACACGATCCTGCCGAAGTTCCGCAGCGAGAAGGTTCCGCTGGACGTGCTGGTCACCGACACCGACTTCAAGGTGCCGAGCCAGTGGGACGGCTGGGAGATCGACACCAGCAAGTTCCCCGACCCGGCGGGCTACTTCGCCTGGGCGCACGCGCAGGGGCTGCACACGTCCCTCAACATCCACCCGAGCATCCAGGGCTCCGACCCGAAGTTCGCCACGGCGCAGCAGATCGCCAAGGGCAAGCTGCGGCTCGGCGGCTGCGGCGACGACTGCTACGTCTTCGACTTCGGTGACCCCGACCAGCTGAAGGCGTACCTCGCGCTGCACGACTCGCTGCAGCAGGACGGCAACGACCTGTGGTGGATGGACTGGTGCTGCGACGGTTCGTACTCGAGCCTGGCCGGCGTCACGCCCGACGCGTGGATCAACCAGCAGTACGCCGACTACACCGAGAAGACCGTCCCGCGCGGGTTCGCGTTCTCCCGCGCCTACGGTTCGCTGCAGGCCGGCGGGTACAGCGGCCCGGTCGGCGTCCCCACCGGTCCGTGGGCCGACAAGCGCACCACGCTGCACTTCACCGGTGACACGACCTCCGACTGGCCGACCCTCGCGTTCGAGGTCGGCTACACGCCGGGCGAGTCGGTGGCGACCGGGATGGCCTCCATCAGCCACGACATCGGCGGCCACACCAACGGGCTGCAGGAGCCGGGCACCGAGCCGGGTTCGACCAAGCTGCCAGACGACCTGTACGCCCGGTGGGTGCAGCTCGGGACGTTCCAGCCGATCGACCGGCTGCACTCGAACCACAGCGACCGGCTGCCGTGGCAGTACGGCGCGGAGGCGAAGGCGTCGGCGGAGAAGTTCCTGAACCTGCGCGAGGACCTCGTGCCGTACACGTACACGCTCGCGCAGCAGGCCAGCGTCACCGGCATGCCGATCGTCCGCCCGCTGTACCTGCAGTACCCGCAGCAGCAGGAGGCGTACGCGCAGGCCGACGCCGAGTACCTGTACGGCCCGGACGTCCTGGTCGCGCCGGTCACCACGCCCGGCACGACGGCGACGACCTCGGTCTGGTTCCCGGCCGGCAGCACGTGGACGGACTGGTTCACCGGCAAGACCTACGCCGGCGGCACGTCCGCGACGATCACCACCGGGCTCGACACCATGCCGGTGTTCATCCGCTCCGGCGGCATCGTCACCACGCGCACGCACGACGTGAGCAACGACGAGCAGAACCCGCTGACCGAGGTGACGGTGACCGTCGCCGAGGGAGCGTCCGGCTCGTCCACGCTGTACGAGGACAACGGCACCACCACCTCGGCGACGCAGCACGCGACCACGGACATCGCGTACGCGCAGCACGGCCGGAACCACACGGTGAAGATCGGTGCGGCCCGCGGCGTCTACCGCGGTCAGGTGGAGCGGCGGACGTGGACGGTCGCGTTCACCAACGCTTCGGCGCCCACCACCGTGCGGGTCAACGGGCACAAGGTGCCGGCGTCGGCGTGGACCTGGTCGGCCGCGACCCGGACGCTGACCGTCACCGCGCCGGCCCAGTCGACGCGGTCGAAGCTGACGGTGTCGTACCAGTAGCACCCGGTTGGACCGAAGGCCGGCGTCGCGCGAGTCGCGGCGCCGGCCTTCGGCGCGCTCAGGCCGGCACGCT
>DASZVT010000105.1:0-3878 GCA_035546915.1 Mycobacteriales bacterium
GATCGAGTCACAGCGGCAGGTCGAACAGCACATCAACGCCGACAGTCTGCAGGACGCTCGGCGGATTCTGGTCGCGCTGGAGAAGCAGGGCACGCCGCCCGGCACCCCGCCGCCGTCACCCACCAGCACGCCGACCCCCTCGACCAGCGGGACACCTACCGTCTCAGGTACCGCCACGCCTGGTACGAGGCCGTCGCCATGACCGCCCCCGCCACCGTCGGCATCCCGGTCGCTCGGCCGAAGCGGCGCGGTACCGAGCTGTGGCTGCTGGTGCTGGCCATGCTCACCGCCGCGGGCGCGCGTGCCGCGGTGCAGCTCGGCGTCGACGAGAAGATCACCGTCAGCGTGCTGGGCTACACGCTGGCACTGACGGCGCTTTTCGGGATCGCGCACCTTGCCGTCCGCCGTTGGGCGCCGTACGCGGACCCGGTACTGCTACCCCTGGTCGCGGCACTGCTCGCGGTCGGTACGGCGATGATCTACCGACTGGACCTGGCCACCACCGACCACTCCCCCGCAGACGCCCCGCTGCAGCTGGTCTGGATCGCGATCGGCGTCGCGCTGTTCGTGGCGTTGCTGAAGTTCCTGCCCGACCACCGAGTACTGGCCCGGTACGGCTACACCGCCGGCCTCAGCGGCATTGTGCTGCTGCTACTGCCCAGCCTGCTGCCGGCCAGCATGAGCGAGGTCAACGGCGCAAAGGTCTGGATCCGGTTCGCCGGCTTCTCGTTCCAGCCGAGCGAGCTCGCCAAGCTGCTGCTGATGGTGTTCTTCGCCAGCTACCTCGTCGCGAAGCGACCGGTGCTGTCGGTGGTGACGCGCTCCATCGGCCCGCTGGAACTGCCACGGGCCCGCGACCTCGGTCCGGTGTTGATCGCCTGGATCGCCAGCATGCTGGTGCTCGTCCGGGAACGCGATCTCGGCTCGGCGCTGCTGTTCTTCGGCATCTTCGTGGTGATGCTCTACATCGCCACCGAGCGCGCCTCCTGGCTGCTGATCGGGCTGGCCTTGTTCGCCGGCGGCGCCTTCCTGGCCTACCACGCGTTCGGGCACGTCCAGGACCGGGTCAACATCTGGCTGCACGCATTCGCCGGCAACAATCCGACCGACGCCAGTTACCAGCTGGTGCAGGGCCTGTTCGGCTTCGCTACCGGCGGGGTACTCGGCACCGGACTCGGCCGCGGGGAACCGCAGACCGTGCCGTTCGCCCGAACCGACTTCATCTTCGCGTCGATCGGCGAGGAGCTCGGCCTGGTGGGCGTCACCGCGATCCTGGTGATCTACCTGGTACTGGTCGCGCGTGGGCTGCGGGCCGCCATCGGGGTACGGGACTCGTTCGGCAAGTTGCTCGCCGGTGGCCTGGCGGCGAGCCTGGCACTGCAGACCTTCGTGGTGGTCGGCGGGGTGATGCGGCTGATCCCGCTGACCGGCCTGACGTTGCCGTTCGTTTCCTACGGCGGGTCGAGCATCCTGGCGAACTTCGTGCTGATCGCGCTGCTGATACGTATCTCCGACGCCGGACGGCGCCCGGCGCACTGGCCTACCCCCGAGGGGGTCAACCGGTGAACGCGCCGCTGCGCAAGGTCGCGATCGCGCTCGTGGCGCTGTTCGTGCTACTGCTGGTAAACGCGAACGTAGTGCAGGTGGGCGAGGCCAAGTCGCTCACCAGCAACAGCCACAACCGCCGGGTACTCATCGACGACTATCGCCGCCAGCGCGGCGACATCATCGCCGGGGGCCAGGCTGTCGCGCTGTCGACGGAGACCAACGACAAGCTGAAGTACCTACGGACCTACCCCGGCGGGTCCCTGTTCGCGCCGCTGACCGGGTACTACTCGCTCACCCTGGGCGAGACCGGCATCGAGAAGAGCGAGAACGGGGTGCTGTCCGGCAACGACTCGCGGCTGTCGATCAGCTTCGACCGGCTCTCCCAGCTGCTATCCGGCCGGACGCTGCGCGGCGGCAACGTCACCCTCACCATCGACCGCGCGGCACAGCAGATCGCCGCGAAGGCGCTGGGGAACCGGCGAGGTGCAGTGGTCGCACTCGACCCGCGCACCGGTGCGGTTCTGGCGATGGTCACCAGCCCGTCGTACGACCCCGGTCTGCTGACCGGACACGACAGCGCGACGATCGGCAAGAACTACCAGACGCTGCTGAAGGCACCCGGCAATCCGCTGCTCAACCGCGCCACCCAGCAGTCGTACCCGCCGGGTTCCACCTTCAAGGTGATCGTCACCGCGGCGGCGCTGAGCACCGGGAACTACACCGCGCAGACTCAGGTTCCGTCCCCGGACACGATCGTGCTGCCGGGGACGACCAAGACCCTGAGCAACTTCGCCGGGGAATCCTGCGGTGGTCCGACCTCCACGCTGTTGCACGCGCTGGAGATCTCCTGCAACACCGCGTACGCCAAGCTCGGGCTCGCGCTCGGCGCCGACAGGCTCCGGTCGATGGCGGAGGCGTTCGGCTTCGACTCCACCGTGGACGACGTCGGGGTCCCGGTCGCGGCCAGCAAGTTCCCGGACTCCGACCACATCAACCTGCCGCAAACCGCGCTGTCCGCGATCGGCCAGTACGACGTGCGTGCTACCCCGTTGCAGATGGCGATGGTCGCGGCCGCAATCGGCAACGGCGGAACCCTGATGCAGCCGTACGTGGTGGCGCAGGAGCAGGGACCGGACCTCAAGGTGCTGTCCAAGACCGAGCCGAAGAAGCTCGGCCAGCCGATCACCGGCACCGTCGCGAACGAACTCACCCAGATGATGGTCGGGGTGGTCGACCAGGGCACCGGCACCGCCGCGCGGATCTCCGGTGTCTCGGTCGCGGGCAAGACCGGTACCGCCGATACCGGCGTGCCCGGAGCCAAGCCGGACTCCTGGTTCATTTCGTTCGCGCCCGCGGCGAATCCCACGGTCGCGATCGCGGTACTGGTCGAGAACGGCGGCGGTGAGGTCAACACCACCGGCGGCGCGGTGGCCGCACCGATCGCCAAGCAGGTCATGGAGCAACTGCTGAAGGACGCCCGATGACCACGCCGGCCACGGGCGGCGACGTGCCGCAGTACGCGGCGCCCGGGGTGCTGGTCGCGGAGCGCTACCTGCTCTCCCGCCGGGTCGCTGGCGGGGGTATGGGCGAGGTCTGGCGGGCCTACGACCGGTTGCTGGACCAGACCGTGGCGGTCAAGCTGCTCCGGCTCGAGTTCCTGGAGGAACCGGCGTTCCTGGAGCGGTTCCGCGCTGAGGCCCGGCTCGCCGGCGTACTGCAGCACGAGGGCATTGCGGCGGTGTACGGCCACGGCGAGACCGGCGGACCGGGTGGTGCCGCCTGGCTAGTGATGGAGCTGGTCGAGGGCGAGTCGCTCGCATCGCTGCTGCGCCGGCGCGGCGCGCTGCCGCCGGAGCAGGCGCTCGACATCCTGGGACAGGCGGCAATCGCACTCCAGGCCGCACACGACGCCGGCGTGATCCACCGGGACGTGAAGCCGGGCAACCTGCTGATCCGGCCCGACGGCGTCGTCAAGATTACCGACTTCGGCATCGCCCGCGCGGCTGGCTCGGCGCCGCTGACTCGTACCGGGACGGTGCTCGGCACCGCGCACTACCTCGCCCCCGAGCAAGTCACCGGCCGCAGCGCCAGCACCGCGTCCGACGTGTACGCGCTCGGCATCGTCGGTTACGAATGCCTGGCCGGCCGGCGGCCGTTCGAGGGGGACAGCCCGGTCGAGGTCGCGCTCGCACAACAGCGTGACCCGGTACCGCCGCTGCCGCCACAACTGCCGGCACCCGTTCGGGACCTGGTGATGCGCAGCCTCGCGAAGAACCCGTCGAACCGGCCGGCATCGGCCGGCAGCCTCGGTCGCACCGCGCTGGGCATCC
>DASZVT010000106.1:0-9852 GCA_035546915.1 Mycobacteriales bacterium
TGCGGGAGCTGGGCGAGCACTATCTCCCCGCCGCCGACGCGGACCGGTGCCTGGCTGACGCGCCGCAGCCCGAGGCCGCCGAGGTTGCGTTCCTGCAACTGTCCGGCGGCAGCACCGGGCTGCCGAAGCTCATCCCCCGCACGCACGACGAGTACCTCTACACGCTGCGGGAGAGCGCGCGCATCTGTGGCCTGAACGCCGACACCCGGTACCTCGCGGTGCTGCCGGTCGCGCACAACTACCCGATGAGCTCGCCGGGGTGCTTCGGTGTCTTCGCCGTCGGGGGCCGGGTCGTGCTGGCCGACGGCGGTGACCCCGACGAGGCATTCCGGGTGATCGCCGCCGAGCGAGTGACGATCGCCGCGCTGGTACCGCCGCTGGCACTGGTGTGGGCGGCCGCCGGCCGGCGGGGTCGAGACCTGTCGTCGCTGCGCGTCTTGCAGGTGGGTGGCGCGCCGTTCCCGCCGAGCGCCGCGCGCCGGCTCACCGAGGCGTTTCCGGACGCGACGCTGCAGCAGGTGTTCGGCATGGCCGAGGGCCTGGTCTGCTACACCCGGCTCGACGACCCGCTAGTGCGGATCTGGCACAGCCAGGGCCGACCGATCTCGCCAGACGACGAGTTGCTGGTCGTCGACGACGCAGACGTCCCGGTGCCACCGGGGCGACCGGGCCATCTGCTGACCCGGGGGCCCTACACCATCCGCGGCTATTACCGCGCCGCGGAGCACAACCGCACCGCATTCACCACCGACGGGTACTACCGCACCGGTGACATCGCCAGCGTCGATGCCTCCGGTTACGTGCAGGTGGTGGGACGGGCGAAGGATCAGATCAACCGGGGCGGGGAGAAGATCTCCATCGAAGAAGTGGAGAACCTCCTGCTCGGGCATCCGGACGTCCACGATGCGGCGCTGGTTGCCATGCCGGACGAACTGCTCGGCGAGCGCAGCTGCGCGTTCCTCGTCCCGCGCCCCGGAGCCGAGCTGAACCGGCGCGCAGTGACGGCCTACCTCCGCGAACGGGGGATCGCCGCATTCAAGATCCCGGACCGGGTGGTGATCGTCGACGCCTTCCCCGAGACGGGGGTGGGCAAGACCAGCAAGCGCGAACTACGGGCACTGATCCGCGAGCAACTGCTCGCGACCACTTCGAGGAGCAACCCTTCATGATCGACACCGACACCGCAGCCACCACTACCGTGACCCGGGCCGGGCTGCCGAATAGCGCCAACTACCCGATGCCGACCGCCGACGTGCTGCCAGCCGCTGCGGTCGACTGGACGATCGAGCCCGGCCGGGCCGCGCTTTTGATACACGACATGCAGAACCACTTCCTCGCGCCCTTCAGCTCCGCCGCCGAGCCGCTCGGCGCGCTGCTGCGGCACGCGGTGGCATTGCGGGACGCGGCTGCCCGCAGCGGCGTCCCCGTGATCTACACCGCCCAGCCGGGCGGCCCGGACCCGCGCGATCGCGCGCTGCTCGTCGACTTCTGGGGGGCCGGTCCGCAGATCGGCAGCCCGGTGGAGATCACTCCCGAGTTGACACCCCAGGCCGGCGACATCGTGTTGACGAAGTGGCGGTACAGCGCGTTCCAGCGCACGCCGCTCGCCGACGTGCTGCGGGAGCTGGGCCGCGACCAACTCGTCGTGACCGGCATCTACGCACACATCGGCTGCCTGCTGACCGCGTCCGAAGCGTTCATGCGTGACGTCCGGGCGTTCGTCGTCGCGGACGCGGTGGCCGACTTCAGCCTCGACGATCATCTGCTCGCGTTGCGGTACGTCGCGCGGCGCTGCGGGCGTGTCGTCACCACCGAGCACGTGCTCGACGCGCTGTCCACGGTCACGGCCACGGAGCTGTCCTGGAACACCGACCAGCTGCAACGCCGGGTCGGCGAGATGCTCGGTGAGCCGGTCGATCTCGACGACGACCTGATCGAGGTCGGGTTGGACTCGGTCAGCGTCATGCACCTCGTCGAGGAACTGCGAGACGACGGCTACGAGCTGACGTTCGCCCAGCTCGCCGAGACCCCGACCGTGCGCGCGTGGGGCGCGCTGCTGGAGCGTTGACGATGCTCCCGCTGACTGCTGCGCAAGAGGAGTTGTGGTTGGCGTACTGCCGCGACCGCACCAGCCCGGCGCTCTCGACCGCCGACGCCATCGAGATCCCGGGCCCGGTGAAGCCGGATCTGCTGCGCCGCGCCATCCAGCTGATGTACGACGAGACCGAAGCGTTGCGCCTCGCGTTCGGCGAGGCGGACGGGGTGCCGTGGCAGGAAGTCCGTCCGCCTCGGCCGCTGACGATCCCGGTCATCGACCTGCGGGCGGCCGCCTCTCGCCAGTCCGCGTTCCAGCAGGCGCACGAGTGGATGGCAGACGAGTTGGCCCGGCCCGCGCGCCTGGACCGCGGCGCCGAGCCGGTGGCCAACGAACTCGCCGACCCGATCTTCGGCGCGGCGCTGTTCGAGCTGCCGGGCGGAGACGTCCTCTGGTACCAGCGGGCCCACCACATCGCGGTCGACGGCTACGCGGTGAGCCTGATCACCCAGCGGGTGGCCGAGCTCTACCGGGATATCAGCAACGGCCGCCCGGTCGCGGCGCGACCGGGCGGTCTAACCGACGTGATCGCCGAGGAGACGGCCTACCGCTCGGCCCCGGAGCGGCTCCGCGCCAGCCGCGACTACTGGATGGCGCTGCTGGCGCCGGCCGCCACCGGCGGTCTCGCCGACCGGGTCGCGCCGCCCGCGCCGCGCGCGTTGCGGACCGGTAGCGAGGTCTCGTCCCAGCGCTTCGCCGTCTGGCAGGCGGCTGCCGCGCAATCGGCGGCCTCGTGGCCGGATCTGCTGTTCGCAGCCGCCGCCGTCTACCTCCAGCGGATGACCGGCGACCCGGCGCCGGTGGTTGGCGTCGCGATGATGAACCGACTCGGCAGCCGCGCGGCCACGGTGCCCGCGTCGGTCATGAACATCACGGCGCTACCGGTGGAAGTCGGCGAGACGGATCGGATCGGCGACGTGGCAGCCCGGTTCGGCCAGCACCGCCGGGCACAACGCGAACACGGCCGGTACCGATACGAGCAGGTGCGCCGCGACCTCGGTCGGCATCACCCGGACCGCCGCCTGTTCGGGATCCTCGTCAACGTGCTGGGCTTCACCGCTCCGCTGTCCTTCGGTGCGGCGCAGGCCCGGGCGCACACCCTTTCGACCGGCCCGGTGGACGACCTGAACCTGACCGTCGTGCCCCACGAGGGCGGGCTGCGGGTGGAGCTCGACGGCAATCCGGGCGTGTTCTCTTCCGCCGAGCTCGACGCGCACCTATCCCGGCTGCTGCACGTAATCGACGCCGTCGCCCGCGAGCCCGCCGAGCCCCTCGCCGGGGTCGAGGCGGTCACCGCCGAGGAACGCGACATGGTGCTGCGCGACTGGAACCGGACCGCGCACCGGATACCCGAGGTCAGCCTCGCCGAGCTGCTGGTGCGACAGGCCCGCCGGACGCCCGAAGCGCCGGCCGTCCGGTCCGGCGCCGAGGTGCTCAGCTATGACGAGCTGGACGCCCGATCATCGGTGTTCGCCACGGCGTTGCGGCAGTACGGCGCCGGGCCGGGATCCGTAGTCGCCGTCGCGCTGCCCCGGTCGGCAGAACTCGTGGTCGCGCTCGTCGCGGTGCTGAAGGCGGGCGCCGCCTACCTGCCCATCGACCCGGAGTACCCGGCCGAGCGCATCCGCTTCCTGCTCGACGACGCGACCCCGGTCTGCGTCGTGGCCGGGCATGACCTGCCCGGAAATCCCGGACTGCCGGTGGCCTCGGTGCCGAGATCCGGCTGCGTCGAGTCGGACACGCTCTGCCCACCCAAGCTGGACGACGCCGCCTACGTGATCTACACGTCCGGCTCGACCGGCCAGCCGAAGGGAGTACCCGTCTCACACCGCGCGATCGTGAACCGGCTGCTGTGGATGGCTGATCGGTATGGGATCGGCGCGCAAGACCGCATCCTGCAGAAGACGCCGGACACGTTCGACGTCTCCGTATGGGAATTCTTCCTGCCGTTGATGACCGGGGCGGTATTGGTGGTAGCCAAGCCCGACGGACACCGCGACCCCGTCTACCTCGGCGACCTGATCCGCAGCGAGGCAATCACCACGGCGCACTTCGTCCCCTCGATGCTGCACGCCTTTCTCGCCGAGCCCACCACCGCCGGGTGCGCAGACGTGCTGCGACGGGTGATCTGCAGCGGCGAGGCATTGTCACCGGAAGCGGTACGGCGGTTCCACGACCGGCTGCCCGGCGTCGAGTTGCACAACCTCTACGGGCCCACCGAGGCCGCAGTCGACGTCACCGCCTGGGCATGCTCGCCGGCCGACGTCGAGGTGCCGATCGGCCGGCCGGTGTGGAACACCCGGGTCTACGTCCTCGATGCCGCTGGCCGGCTGGTGCCGCCCGGCGTCCCCGGCGAGCTCTACCTCGCCGGGGTGCAGCTCGCACACGGGTACCTCAACCGCGAGGAGTTGACCCGGGAACGCTTCGTGCCCGACCCCTTCGTGCCCGGAGAACAGATGTACCGCACGGGTGACCTCGGGTGCTGGCGACCCGACGGCGCACTGCTGTACCTCGGCCGCAGCGACGGACAGGTCAAGCTCCGCGGGATGCGCATCGAGTTGGGCGAGATCGAACAGGCGTTGCTCCGGCAACCCGACGTCGCGAACGCGGTGGTAGCCCTGCGCGCCGATCGCGAGCAGGACCAGCGGCTCGTCGGCTACGTCCTTCCCGCGGCGGGCTCGACACCGGACCTCGGCGCACTGCGCGCGGCGCTGGCCGCCGAGCTGCCGGCACAGCTGGTGCCCACGACGCTGATGACGATCGATGCGGTTCCCGTGACGGCCAACGGCAAGCTGGACCGCACCGCCCTTCCGCCGCCCGACCTGCAGCACGCCGCACCGGCTCCGCAGCAGGTGGCCGCCACCCCGCGCGCGGAGTTGATCGTCCGGCTGTTCGCCGAGCTGCTGGGAACCCCCCGCGTCGACGTGGACGGCAACTTCTTCGATCTAGGCGGGCACAGCCTGCTCGCTGTCGAACTCGCCCGGCGGCTCAGTGCAGCCGTGGGCGAGCAGGTCAACGTCGGCGCTGTCTTCGCCGCGCCTACTCCCCGACGCCTGGCCGCCGAGCTGGGAGCGGGCGAGGCGAGCACAGCGCTCGCACCGGTGTTGACGCTGCGCGCAGGGCGCGGTGTGCCGCTGTGGTGTGTGCATCCCGCCGGTGGGCTCGGCTGGTGTTACAGCACGCTCGCCGCCGCACTCCCGGCCCGAACGCCGGTGCACGTGCTGCAGGCCCCGCACCTGACCGGCCAGCAGCCCGAGGGTCCGTCACACCGGATGACCGACGTGGTCGCCAGCTACTTGGATGCGATGTTGGCCGTGCAGCCAGGCGGGCCATTCCAACTGCTCGGCTGGTCGGTGGGCGGCGTCATCGCACATGCGCTCGGCATCGCCTTGCAGGAGCGGGGATTCGAGGTTGCAACCGTCGCGCTGCTCGACGCGTATCCCGCCGACCAGTGGCGGGATCTCGCGCTGCCGTCGGAACGCGACGCACTGCGGGCGCTGCTGCACATCGGCGGAATCGATCCGGAGACGGTGCGCAGGCTCGACCGCGACGAAGTGATCGGCGTGCTGCGCGAGGCCGGCAGCGCGTTGTCGACGTTACCGTCCAAGGTTCTGGACGCGATGCTCGACCTCGTGATGGCCAGCACCCGGCTGATGCGCACGCACCAACACGGGACCTTCGACGGCGATCTGCTCTTCTATGGTGCGACCGCACCTCGACCGGAGACCTGGCTGGATCGCACCGGCTGGCTTCCCTACCTCACCGGCGCGCTGGTGCCGGTGGACCTGCCCTGCACCCACCCGGGGATGGTGTCGCCGCCGATGTCGCGGCGGATCGCCGATCACCTGACAGACCGTCTTCGCTGATGTCGGCGGACAAGGCGGCGCCTGCGGGCTGAGCGCAGCGCGTCGAGTGCGGCGCGGGCGACCGCGACCGTGGCCCAGGCGTCCACGTCCCGGATCGGCTCGCGGGCGTCGGCTGCCGCCATCCGCAACCAGCATTCCGAGACGACGTCCTCGGCTTCCGCGTGGCTGCCGAGTACGGCGTAGGCGACCCGGATCAGCCGGGGCCGGGCCTGGTCGTAGGCAGTGGCGAGTTCGGTCTCCCGGTCGCTCATGCCCGGCCTCCGGACTCCGGTGTCCCGGTCCCTGGTGCGGTGCCGGCGTCGGGCGTGCTGAGCCACTGGGTGAACGTCTGGGTGCCTCGCGGCCCGTCGGCGATGGGTAGCAGCGCGCCGCCGGCCATGGCTTTACCCGCCGCTCCAGGCAGGCGCAGCGGAACGACGAGGCGGTGGCCGCCTCGGGCCTTGAGGAGCTGGCACACCATGTCGGACATCTGGAGTTGCTCGGGGCCGGCCAGCTCGGGCGCCTGCCCGAGGGGCGCGTCGCGGCAGGTCTCGACCAGCGCGGCGGCCACCTCCCGTGCGGCGATGGGCTGGCACAGCATCCGGGGCGCGATCGCGACCGGTCCGCCGCGATCGAGCATCTGGGCGGCAAACTCGTGGAACTGGGTCGCCCGCAACACCGTGGCCGGTACCCGGCCGGACAGCGCCAGTTCCTCCTGGCGGAGCTTGCCGCGGTAGTAACCCCAGCCGACGCGGTCGACCCCGACGATGGACAGCACGACGTGGTGGGTGATGCCGGCGCGCTCTTCAGCGGCGAGCAGGGTGGTGGTCGCAGCCTGGAAGAACGCGACCGCCTTGCTCTTGTTGGTGGTCACGATGTTGCTCACATCGATCACGGCGGACGCATCCACCAGTGCCGCGTCCAGACCAGCGCCGGTGGTCAGGTCCACCCCGGTCGAGCGGGCCAGCACGACGGGGGTATCGCCGCTGGCGCGAACCGCGTCGACGACCATCTTTCCGACTAGGCCGGTGCCCCCGGCCACTGCTATGTGCATGACCACCTCATCTCGTCGCATCGTCCAGGGTCGGCGTTGTCGGATGGCCAATCCTTCCCGCAAGCCCATGTGCGACTCGCACAGGTCGGAAACACCATGTCAAGACGGACGGACGGGGATGTGGCTCGAGATCGCCACTCGGTTGAAGGCGTTGATGACGATGCCGAGCCAGTGGACGGCCGCGATCTGTTCGTCGGTCAAGGCTTGAGACACCCGGACCCTGGTGTCCTCGCTGAGGTGCGCGGTCGCGATGGTGGTGACGCATTCGGCCAGTTCGAGAGCCGCGCGCTCCGTGTCGGTGAAGTAGTCGGTTTCCCGCCACGCCGCCAAGACGGCGAGGCGTTCCGCGCTCTCGCCGAGTTTGATCGCGTCGGCGCTGTGCATGCGCAGGCAGAAGGCACATCCATTGATCTGAGAGGCGCGGATCTTGACCAGTTCGACCAGGCGGGCGTCCAGGCCCGCGTCGAGAGCTGCCTTGTGCGAGGCGTGGTGCAACTCCATCAACGCGTTGTAGCTGGCGGGCTGGGTCTTGCCGATGTCAACGGGACGGGTAGGCATCGCTGTCTGTCTCCTGTGCTGTTGTAGTTGCCGGTTGGGGCGGCGACTGACGTCACTGCATCAAAGACGAGACAGCCCACCGATGTGTGACAACCAGGAACGGGGAGAACGATGACCGAATCCGCGGACTGCCGGTTCGGGGTGGCAGCACCGCCACGGGACCTCACCGAGTTCACGCCGTGGCTGCGCGCCGTCCAGCGACACGGCTTCGACCTGATCGGATGTGGCGACTCCCAGAACCTGTGGGCCGATCCGTACGTAAGCATGACTATCGCCGGGAGCTCCAGGGCACCTCCAGCCTGCTCTCGACGGCTACTCGGATCGGTGCGCGGCTCGACGTCTCGGCCGGAACGATACGCAATCACTTGGCTTCGGTGCCGTGACGGCACGACCACCGAAGGCGCTGCCTCTACGGTCCGGGGGCGCTTCTCCCGGCGACCTGCGTCCTGCGCCGGAGGGGTCATGATGGGGCTGTGGGCAGCCAGGTGGATCGGGTCGCGGACATTTGGGGTGAGCGGACACCGTACGAGAGAGACTCCAGCTGGCCGGCCCGGGTGGATGAGTTTCTGGTTGACGGGGTGTCCGAGGCCGAGGTGCAGCGGTGGGTCCGCGGCGCGTGCCTGCTGTGTTCGAACGGCTGTGGGATCGAGGTCGCGGTCCGGGACGGCACGATCGTCGGTGTCCGGGGGCGGGCGGAGGACCGCATCAATCACGGCCGTCTCGGGCCGAAAGGCTTGTACGGCTGGCAGGGACAGCAACGCGATCGGCTGACCGCGCCGCTGATCCGGGAGCAGGGCCGGCTCGTCGAGACCGACTGGGACACGGCGATAGGGCGAGTGGTCGAGCGGTCGCGTGCCCTGTTGGACTCCGAGCGGCCGCTCAGCCATGGGTTTTTCACCTCGGGGCAGTTGATGATCGAGGAGTTCTACACGCTGGCAGCGATCGGGAAGGGCGGGATCGGCACGCCGCACATGGACGGCAATACTCGCTGGTGCACCGCGACTGCGGCGGCTGCGTTCGGGGAGAGCTTCGGCTGTGACGGTCAGCCCGGGTCGTACACCGACATCGATCACTGCGACGCGATCTTCCTGTTCGGGCACAACGTCGCGGAGACCCAGAGCGTGCTGTGGGCGCGGATCCTGGATCGCCTCGACGGGCCGAACCCGCCACGGCTGGTGTGCGTGGACCCGCGGCGCACCAAGGTCGCCGAGCGCGCCGAGGTGCACCTGCCGATCCTCAACGGCACCAACCTCGCTCTGATGAACGCGCTGGTCCACGAGATCATCGCCGCCGGTGACGTTGACCGGGGCTATGTCGATGCGCACACCATCGGCTACGACCGCCTGGTCGAGGTGGTCGCGGACGCAACGCCGGAGTGGGCGGGACAGATCTGCGGCGTGGATCCCGCCGAGATCCGGCATGCCGCAGAGATCTTCGGCACCAGCGAGCGAGTGGTGTCGACCTGCTCCATGGGCTTCTACCAGTCGCATCAGGCGACCGCCGCGGCCTGCGCGGTGAACAACCTGCATCTGCTGCGCGGCATGCTCGGGCGGCCCGGCGCGGGGATCCTGCAGATGAACGGCCAGCCGTCCGCGCAGAACAACCGCGAGACTGGCTGCGGCCCAGCGCTTCCCGGGTTCCGCAACTGGGCCAACCTGGAGCACGTCCAGGAGCTGGCCCGGCTGTGGAATGTTGCGGTCGACAAGATCCCGCACCGGGCGCCACCCACGCATGGCATGGAGCTGTTCCAGCTCGCAGAGACCGGCTCGATCGGGTTCTTGTGGATCTCCGGCACGAACCCGGCGGTATCGATGCCTGATCTGAACCGCGTCCGCCGCATCCTGTCCGGAGATCAGTGTTTCGTGGTGGTGTCGGATGCCTATGCCACCGAGACCACCGAGCTGGCCGACGTCGTGCTGCCGTCCGCGCTGTGGGCGGAAAAGACCGGCACCTTCACCAACGTCGACCGCACCGTGCACCTGCAGGAGAAGGCGGTAAACCCGCCCGGTCAGGCCCGCGGCGACCTGGAGATCTTCCTGGACTACGCGCGGCGGATGGGATTGACCGACCGCGACGGACGGCCGCTCCCCGCCTGGGAGACGTCGGAGCAGGCGTTCCGCGCGTGGCAGGCCGCCACCGCCGACCGGCCGTGCGACTACACCGGCCTGAGCTACGCGCAGCTCCACCAGGTCGGCGGTGTCCAGTGGCCGTGCAACCCGACCCACCCGTCGGGTACCGAGCGCCTGTACGTGACGCCGTCTTCCCGACCGACCCGCAGGTGTGCGAGACCTTCGGACACG
>DASZVT010000107.1:0-4250 GCA_035546915.1 Mycobacteriales bacterium
CTCAGCGGCGGACGAACAGCCCGCGCGCCTCGCCGACGGTGACCAGGGAACCGAATACCAGCACCCCGGTGCCGCCCAGTTCCGCGCCGCGGGCCAGGTCCCGGTCCGCCTCCTCGACGGCCCGGCTGATCGCTTCCGGCAATGACGGCTCCACCGTGACCGCGTCGTCGTCGGCGAACACGTCACGCGCGATCGCCGCCAGATCCTCGGCCGGCAACGCGCGCGGGGAACCGCTCTCGGTGGCCACCCGATGGTCGAGGTGGGGCGCGACCGCGGCCAGCAGGCCGGCCGCGTCCTTGTCCGCGAGCACGCCGGCGACACCGATCAGCCGCCGGAACGCGAACGACTCCTCGAGCGCCGCGGCCAGTGCCTGGCCGCCGGCGGGATTGTGTGCGCCGTCGAGCACCACCGTCGGCGAGGTGCGGACGACCTCCAACCGGCCGGGCGAGTCGACCGCCGCGAACCCGTCCCGGACCACCTCGCCGTCCAGGGCCCGGCCGCCGAGGAACGCCTCCACCGCGGCCACGGCCAGCAACGCGTTCGTCGCCTGGTGTGCGCCGTGCAGCGGTAGCAGCACGCCCTCGTAGGTCGCGGCCGGCGTCTGCAACGTCAACAGCTGGCCGCCGACGGCGACCTGTCGTGCGAGCACCTGCAGCTCCGGTCCCGCGGCGACCAGCCGCACACCTGTCTGCTGCACCCGGCTGACGATCGCCGCCGCCGCATCCGGGTGCTGGCCGGCGCTCACCACGGTGGCGCCGGGGTGGATGATCCCGGCCTTCTCCGCCGCGATCTCGGCGATGCTCTCGCCCAGCATCTCGGTGTGGTCCAAGTCGACGGTGCCGATCACGGCCACCTGTGCGTCGATCACGTTGGTGGCATCCCAGGTGCCACCGAGGCCGACCTCCACCACCGCCACGTCGACCGGCGCGTCCGCGAACGCGGCGAAGGCCAGCGCCGTCCCGACCTCGAAGAACGTCATCGGCTCGTCGTGGCGCCCGTCCACCAGCTCCACCAGCGGGGCGATCTCGTCCCAGATCTGCCCGAGGCGTTCGGGACTGATCGGTTCACCGTCGAGACTGATCCGCTCGGTGACGCTCTGCAGGTGCGGGCTGGTGTACCGGCCGGTGCGCAGCTGGTGCGCCCGCAGCAGTGCGTCGACCATCCGCGCGGTGGACGTCTTGCCGTTGGTGCCGGTCAGGTGGATCGACGGGTAGGCGCGCTGCGGGCTGCCCAGCAGATCCATCAGATCCGTGATCCGGGACAGGTCGGGCAGCATCACGTGCGGATGCCGGTGCGCCAGCGCCGCGGTCACCCGGGCAACGGGATCGGAGGGCACGGCGGTCACTGGCGAAGCGTACTGACCGGCTCCCTAGGATCTGCGGCATGACCTCCGCACCCACCCGGACCGCGGGCGGCTCCGCTCGCGTGCCCGACAAGCCCACCCTGGAAGGCCTCGAGGCGCGGTGGTCGGCGGTATGGGCGAAGGAGGGTACCTACGCGTTCGACCGCACCGCCGAGCGGGCCGCGGTGTACTCCATCGACACCCCACCGCCCACCGTGTCCGGGTCGCTGCACGTCGGGCACGTGTTCTCCTACACCCACACCGACTGCATCGCCCGCTACCAGCGGATGCGCGGCAAGGCGGTGTTCTACCCGATGGGCTGGGACGACAACGGCCTACCCACCGAGCGCCGGGTGCAGAACTACTTCGGCGTCCGCTGCGACCCCTCACTGCCGTACGACCCCGGCTACCAGCCGCCGGCGGAACCCGGCAAGCAGCAGCAGCCGGTCAGCCGGCGCAACTTCGTCGAGCTGTGCGAGCAGCTGACCGCCACCGACGAGCAGGCATTCGAGCAGGTCTGGCGCCAGCTCGGCCTGTCGGTGGACTGGTCGCAGGTGTACACGACGATCGGCAGCGCCGCGCAGGCCGCGTCGCAGCGCGCCTTCCTGCACGGGCTTGCCCGCGGCGAGGTGTACGCAGCGGCGGCACCGACGCTGTGGGACGTCACCTTCCGCACCGCGGTGGCACAGGCCGAACTGGAGGATCGGGAGCGGCCCGGCGCGTACCACACGCTGGCCTTCCCCCGTACGGTCGGCGGCGATCCGGTGCTGATCGAGACCACCCGGCCCGAATTGCTGGCCGCCTGCGTGGCGCTGGTGGCGCACCCGGACGACGAGCGCTACCAGCCGCTGTTCGGCAGCACCGTGCGCAGCCCGCTGTTCGAGGTCGAGGTGCCGGTGGTCGCGCACCCGTTGGCCGAGCCGGACAAGGGCTCCGGCATCGCGATGATCTGCACCTTCGGTGACCTCACCGACGTGACGTGGTGGCGCGAGCTGGATCTGCCGACCCGCCCGATCCTGGGCCGTGACGGCCGGATCGTGACCGACCCGCCGCCCGGCCTCGACTCGGCGCAGGGCCGCGCCCGGTTCGAAACCCTCGCCGGCACAACGGTTTTCACCGCACGCGAGCGGACCGTCGAGATGCTGCGGGAGACCGGCGAGCTGGTCGGCGAGCCGAAACCGATCACGCACCCGGTGAAGTTCTACGAGAAGGGCGACAAGCCGCTCGAGATCGTCACGTCCCGGCAGTGGTACATCCGCAACGGTGGCCGGGACGAGCAGGTGCGCGACCGGCTGATCGCCAGGGGCGCCGAGCTGGCGTGGTACCCGCCGTACATGAAGGGCCGGTACGACAACTGGGTCGGCGGCCTCAACGGCGACTGGCTGATCAGCAGGCAGCGCTTCTTCGGGGTGCCGTTTCCACTCTGGTACCCGTTGGGCGGCGACGGCGAGCCCGACTTCACCCGGCCGATCCTGGCCGACGATGCGGCGCTGCCGGTGGATCCCTCCAGCGACGTCCCGCCCGGTTACGCACCGGAGCAGCGCGGCAGGCCGGGCGGTTTCATCGGTGACCCGGACGTGATGGACACCTGGGCGACGTCGTCGCTGACGCCGCAGATCGCCGGTGGCTGGGAGCGGGACCCGGATCTGTTCTCCCGCGTCTACCCGATGGACCTGCGGCCACAGGGACACGACATCATCCGTACCTGGTTGTTCTCGACGGTGGTACGGGCAGACGCGGAGTTCGACGCGCTGCCGTGGGCGCGGGTGATGCTGTCCGGCTGGATCCTCGACCCGGACCGCAAGAAGATGAGCAAGTCGAAGGGCAACGTGGTCACCCCGCTGTCGCTGCTCGTCGAGCACGGCAGCGACGCGGTCCGGTACTGGGCAGCCTCCGGCCGGGTCGGCACCGACACCGCGTTCGACACCGGGCAGATGAAGGTCGGCCGCCGGCTCGCGATGAAGGTGCTGAACGTGTCCCGGTTCGTACTGGGACTCGGCGCGGACGCCTCAGCGCTGCAGGCGCCGGTGACCGCCGCCGTGGACCGGGCGCTGCTCGCCGGCCTGGCCGACGTGGTGGACCGGGCCACGGCCGCGTTCGAGAGCTACGACTACACCCGCGCGCTGGAGGCCGCGGAGGACTTCTTCTGGGCGTTCTGCGACGACTACGTAGAGCTGGTCAAGGTGCGCGCGTACGGCGAGGGGCCAGCGGCCGACGCGGTGGGCTCCGCGCACGCTGCGCTGACCACCGCGCTGTCCGTGCTGCTACGGCTGTTCGCGCCGTTCCTGCCGTTCGTCACCGAGGAGGTGTGGTCCTGGTGGCAGGACGGGTCCGTGCATGCCGCGCACTGGCCGGACTCCGCCCCGCTGCGGGATGCCGCGGGAGTGGATGCAGCACCGGCGTTGCTGGCTACGGCCGGCGCGGTGCTCTCGGCGGTGCGGAAGGCCAAGAGCGAGGCGAAGGTGTCCCAACGCGCCGCGGTGGCGCGGGCAAGCGTGTCCGCCCCGGCCGACGTCGTCACCCAGGTGACCGCGGCGGCGGACGACCTGCGCAGCGCGGGCAGCATCGCCGACCTCGCGGTGCAGGCCCGGGACGGTGAGCTCACGGTGGACGTCGTGCTCGCGCAGGCGAGCGACGGGTGAGCGCCACGAGCGCGGCGGACGCCCGCGTCGAGGTCCGGCTGGACGCATCCTGGGGTATCCAGGGCAAGCTGCACGGGGGCTACCTGCTGGCCCACATCGTCGGAGCAGTACTGCAGCAGGCCGATCCGGACCTGCACCCGCATCCGCTCGCGGCATCGGCGGTGTATGTCACCCCGCCCGCGCCGGCACCGGCGACAGTGCGGGTGGCAACGCTGCGCGCCGGACGCAGCGTCGCCACCTACCGCGCGATCCTCGAGCAGGACGGA
>DASZVT010000108.1:0-4132 GCA_035546915.1 Mycobacteriales bacterium
GCCGCTGAGACGGCAGCGCGGCAGGGGCATGATCGCCGCGCCGGTTACGCTCGCGCAGACAGCCAAGCGTGCCTGGTGATGAAGGAGACGTCGGGAGTGAGCGCAGACAGCGAGCGCACCCTGGTCCTGATCAAGCCTGACGGTGTTCGCCGCGGCCTGGTCGGCGAGGTGCTGGGCCGGATCGAGCGCAAGGGACTGCGGCTGGTCGCCGTCCAGTTGCGGACCCTCGACCGCGCGACCGCCGAGCAGCACTACGGCGAGCACGCCGGCAAGCCGTTCTTCGACGGGCTGGTGGAGTTCATCACCTCGGGGCCGCTGGTCGCGGCGGTGGCGGAGGGACCGCGCGCGATCGAGGCGTGGCGGGGCTTGATGGGGGTGACCGATCCGGTCGCGGCGAGCCCCGGCTCGATTCGCGGCGACCTCGCGCTGGAGATCGGCCAGAACATCGCGCACGGTTCGGACTCGCCGCAGTCGGCGGCCCGCGAGATCGCACTGTTCTTCCCCGGTCTGGCCTGATCACCGCACGGCGGCGCCGATCCTGGGCCTCGGCAGCCGGCCCGGTCGCCGCCAGCCGCCCCGAGCCGGGTGGTCGCGTTACGATGGCTGCTCGCGCCGGCCCTGGGTGGGGCCTGGCGACCTCCCCGCGAAGCACCCGATCGGAAGGCTCCACGTAATGGCTTCGACCACGTTGTCGTTCCTTGGCCGGGACATGGCCGTCGACCTCGGCACCGCCAACACGCTGGTGTACGTACGCGGCAAGGGAATCGTGCTGAACGAACCCAGTGTCGTCGCGATCAACACCAATACCGGTGGGATCCTCGCCGTCGGAACCGAGGCCAAGCGCATGATCGGCCGCACGCCCGGCAACATCGTGGCGATCCGGCCGCTCAAGGACGGCGTCATCGCCGACTTCGAGACCACCGAGCGGATGCTGCGCTACTTCATCCAGAAGGTGCACCGCCGCCGGCATCTGGCCAAGCCGCGGATCGTGGTCTGCGTGCCGTCCGGCATCACCGGCGTCGAGCAGCGCGCCGTCAAGGACGCCGGGTACCAAGCCGGGGCCCGCAAGGTGTTCATCATCGAGGAACCGATGGCGGCCGCGATCGGCGCCGGGCTGCCGGTGCACGAGCCGACCGGCAACATGGTCGTCGACATCGGCGGTGGCACCACCGAGGTCGCGGTGATCTCCCTCGGCGGCATCGTGACCAGCCAGTCCATCCGCACCGGCGGCGACGAGCTGGACACGGCGATCATCGCGTACGTCAAGAAGGAGTACTCGCTGATGCTCGGCGAGCGCACCGCCGAGGAGATCAAGATGGCGATCGGCTCGGCCTTCCCGGCACCGGAGGAGCCGCACGCCGAGATCCGCGGTCGCGACCTGGTCTCCGGCCTGCCGAAGACGATCGTGGTCAGCGCGGAGGAGATCCGCAAGGCGATCGAGGAACCGGTCAACGCGATCGTCGACGCGGTGAAGACCACGCTCGACAAGTGCCCGCCGGAACTGTCCGGCGACATCATGGACCGCGGCATCGTACTCACCGGCGGCGGCGCGCTGCTCGGCGGCCTGGACGAGCGGCTACGGCACGAGACCGGGATGCCGATCCACATCACCGACAACCCGCTGCACTCGGTGGCGATGGGGTCCGGCAAGTGCGTCGAGGAGTTCGAGGCCCTCCAGCAGGTCCTCATCTCCGAGCCCAAGCGCTGACCGGACCGGCCCCGATGAGCCACCCGGCGCGATGACGGTCACGTCGACGCGCCCGAAGCCGCCGCGGTGAACCGGGGCTCGCAGCGGCTGCGGCTCGCCCTGGTCATCCTGGTGCTGATCTCCTTCTCCCTGATCACCCTCGACCATCGTTCCGACCGGGGCGGGGCACTCGGCGGACTGCGGGATGCGGTCGACACCGTATTCGGTCCGATCCAACGGGGGTTCGGGTCGATCTTCCACCCGATCGGCACCTTCGCCTCCGACGTCTTCCACGCGCACAGCCGGGGCGACCGCGCCCGGGCACTGCAGCAGCAGGTGGACGAACTGCAGAAGCAACTGCGCGGGAACGGGGACATCGAGCGGTCTCGCAAGGAGCTGAACGCGCTCGTCACGCTGGCAGGTGAGCACCAGTACACGCTGATCCCCGCTCGGGTGACCTCGGTCGGCGGCCTGTCCGGCTTCGACAACGCGGCGACCTTGAACGCCGGTAGCCGGGACGGCATCAAGGAGAACATGACCGTCATCAACGGGCAGGGCCTGGTCGGCCGGGTGGTCAGGGTGACCCCGTTCACCAGCACCATCGCATTGGCCATCGACCCGGACCTCCGGTTCTACGCCCGGATGGTGCGCGGCGGTGAGATCGGGATCGCCTCCGGGCACGGGCAGGGCCCGATGACCTTCACGCCGAATTCGGCGACCGTCTTCCCGAAGAAGGGGGACGTGATCGAGACGTTCGGCACCACCACGTACGCGGCCGGCGTGCCGGTGGGGCGGGTGCTGTCGGTCAGCGCGACTCCTGGCGCCACCACCAAGACCGCGCAGGTCGCCTCGTACGTCGACTTCACCGCGCTGGACGTGGTCGGGGTGGTGGTGCCCACCCAGCGCAGCGCGACCGCGCAACCGACGACGCCACCGTTGCCGACCGTCACGGTGACGGTCACTGCGCCGCCGACCACGCCACCGCCGGAGACGAGCGCGGGGGCGACGGCCGGTGCGTCGGGCGGCACCACCCCGCCGGCCGGCGGCTGAGATGGCATCGCGGCACTTCGCCGGTGCGCTGTGGTTGATCACCGCGGTGTTGCTGCAGCTGGGCGTGGTGACCCGGCTGCACTTCCCGATCGGCGACCCGAACCTGGCGCTGCTCACGGTGATCTGCCTGGCGCTGATCGAGGGGCCCGGGGCAGGTCTGGCGTACGGCTTCGCCGGCGGCTTGCTCGGCGACCTGCTCAGTACCCACACCCTCGGCCGGCTCGCGCTGGTGTGGACCGTGCTCGGGTACGCGGCCGGGATGCTGCAGCCGACCGAGGACCGCGAGTCGCGGGGCGCATTGCTGCCGATGATCGTGGTGGGGGTCGGCAGCGCCGCGGCGTTACTCGGGTACGCGGCGACCGCCGTGGTGGTGGGGGACCCGCATGTGCCGGTACGCCAGATCGTCAAGGTCGCGTTCGCCGGCGGCCTTTACAACCTGCTGCTGACGCCGTTCCTGTTCCCCCCGCTGCGGGGCCTGCTCCGCAGGCTCGCCCCGTCCCGGGCCTGACCACGCGCCGCACCGATCGGCCCCGATCAGGTCGCATCGCACCCACCCGCATCTCAGGATTGGTACGTAGAGTGATCCGCGGCTCTCACCCGCCCCGCTCAGCCCCCAGGAGTGCTCCGTGAACGACCGCGCCCGCCAGCGCGTTTTCGTCTTCCGGGTGCTGGTGCTCTCGTTGATCCTGGCGCTGTTCGGGCGGCTGTGGTTCCTGCAGGTGCTCTCCGGTTCCCAGTACGAGCAGGCCGCGCTGGCCAACCAGGTACGGGATCTGGTGACCTCCGCGCCGCGCGGGCAGATCGTGGACGACCAGGGCCGGGTGTTGGCCACCAACCGGACCGAGTACGTGGTCACCGTGAACAACGACACGCTCTCGCAGCAGAAGGACAAGGGCGCCGCGGTGCTGGCCCGGTTGGCGAAGGTGCTCGGCGTCAGCGTGACCGACCTCGAGCAGAAGATCCGGCTGTGCGGCTCGACCGAGAACGTCACCAGCGTGGTGGACGGCAAGAAGGTCACCACGCAGCAGAAGGTCGGCCAGCCCTGCTACTCCGGCTCGCCGTACCAGCCGGTGCCGGTCGCGTACTTCGACCCGAACGACCAGGCGAAGCTACAGCAGATCGCGGTGGTGGTGGAGCGCTCCGAGGACTACCCCGGGGTCGACGTCGGCGAGCAGCAGGTGCGCTACTACCCGAACGGAGCGCTCGCCGGCCACGAGCTCGGCTACATCCGGCCGATCACCGCGGAGCAGCTGACCGAAGAGAAGTACCAGGGGTATCGCAACGACGAACTGGTCGGGCAGTCCGGGCTGGAGGAGCAGTACGACCGGCAGCTGCGGGGCACGCCGTCGGTGCGGAAGGTGTCGGTGAACGCCGCGGGCGAGGTCACCGGCACTT
>DASZVT010000109.1:0-3150 GCA_035546915.1 Mycobacteriales bacterium
TCTCAACTTCGAGAATCCTGCGGTGCAGGAGGCGATGCTCGAGGTGCTGCGGTTCTGGCTGGACCTGGGCATCGACGGCTTCCGGCTGGATGCGGTGCCGTACCTGTTCGAGGCGGAGGGCACCAACGGCGAGAACCTGCCCGCCAGCCATGCGTACCTCAAGCGGGTCCGCGCGGAAGTGGACCGGCTCTACCCGGACCGGGTCCTGCTCGCGGAGGCGAACCAGTGGCCGAGCGACGTGGTGGAGTACTTCGGCGACCCTGCCGTCGGCGGCGACGAGTGTCACATGGCGTTCCACTTCCCGCTGATGCCGCGGATCTTCATGGCGGTGCGCCGGGAGAGCCGTTACCCGGTCACCGAGATCCTGGCGCAGACACCGGCGATCCCGAGTGGCTGCCAGTGGGGCATCTTCCTGCGCAACCACGACGAGTTGACCCTCGAGATGGTCAGCGACGAGGAGCGGGACTACATGTACGCCGAGTACGCGGCGGACCCGCGGATGAAGGCGAATGTGGGCATCCGCCGACGCCTCGCCCCGCTGCTGGAGAACTCGCGGGACCAGATCGAGCTGTTCACCAGCCTGCTGCTGTCGTTGCCGGGATCCCCGGTGCTCTACTACGGCGACGAGATCGGGATGGGCGACAACATCTACCTCGGCGACCGGGACGGCGTACGAACCCCGATGCAGTGGAACCCGGACCGCAACGCGGGCTTCTCCGTCGCCGACCCGCAGCGGCTCTACCTGCCGATGATCCTCGACCCGGTCTACGGGTACCAGGGGCTCAACGTCGAGGCGCAGATGCGCAGTACCACCTCGCTGCTGCACTGGACCCGTCACATGATCGCGGTCCGCAAACAGCATCCGGTGTTCGGGCTCGGCGACTTCCTGGAATTGCCGGCGTCCAACCCGAGCGTGCTGGCCTACGTACGCACGTTCGGCGACGACCGTGTGCTGTGCGTCGCGAACCTGTCCCGGTTCCCGCAACCGGTCGAACTTGACCTGGCGCGCTACGAAGGGTGTACCCCGGTGGAACTGAACGGCAAGGTGCCCTTCCCCCGGGTCGGCACCCTGCCATACCTGCTGACCCTCGGCGGGCACGCGTTCCTGTGGTTCGCGCTGCGCGACCCGGAGGAGGTCACGCCATGAGCCGTTATCCCGCCTCCCCCTCCGCTCCGGGCCTCACCTACGGCTCGTGTCCTCGCTCCGAGGTCGGCTCATGACAAATCCCGCCTCCCCCTCCGCTCCGGGCCTCACCTACGGCTCGTGTCCTCGCTCCGAGGTCGGCTCATGACGGAACCGTTGGCGGACCTGCTCGCCCGGTGGATCCCGCAACAGCGCTGGTACGGCGCGCAGGGGCGGCAGCTCACCTCAGTCGCCGTGACTGCGCTGCAGGACAGCGTCCAGGACCAGTTGCACGGCGAGCACACCCGGTTGTCGCTGACCGTGGCGACGGTGTCGTTCACCGACGGGGAGCAGGCTTACCAGGTGCCACTCTCGCTGCGGACCGAGCCCTGGGACGACATCGAGCACGCCTTGATCGGGCACGACGACTCCGGGCTGTTCGTCTACGACGCGCCGCACGACCCGGACGCGGCCGCGCTGCTGCTCGACGCGCTGCATGCCGGACGACGCACCCCGTCGCTGTCGTTTCAGCGCATCGGCGAGATCAATACCGACCTGCGATCGCGGCTGATCGGGGCCGAGCAGTCCAACACCTCGCTGGTATACGGGGACGAACTCATCTGCAAGCTGTTCCGCCGGGTCGCGCCCGGCCGCAATCCCGACCTGGAACTGACTCGGGCGCTGCAGGACGCAGGCTGTAGCTACGTCGCGCCGGTGCACGGCTGGATCCAGACCGAGTTGGACGGCGACGAGGTCACCCTCGGCCTGCTGCAGGAATTCGTACCGTCGGCTACCGAGGGGTGGGCACTGGCCACCACCTCGGTGCGCGACCTGTATGCAGAAGCGGATCTGCACGCCGACGAGGTGGGTGGGGATTTCGCAGCGGAGGCGCACCGGCTCGGCGCCGCCACCGCGGAGGTGCACGCGGTACTGGCGCGGACACTGCCGACCGCTCGGGCCACCGCCGAGGACACCGCCCGGACCGTGACCGACATGCACGAACGCGTCGAGCACACCGTCGCCGTGGTCCCCGAGCTCGGCCAGCACGCCCCCGCGCTGCACCGGGCGTACGACCAGTTGGCTGCGACCGCAACCAGCAATCCTCCCGCACTGCAGCGCATCCACGGTGACTACCACCTCGGTCAGGTACTGCGCACCGACACCGGTTGGCTGTTGCTGGACTTCGAAGGGGAGCCAGCTCGACCGCTGGCACAGCGCCGTTCCCTCGCCAGCCCGTTGCGGGACGTCGCCGGCATGTTCCGCTCCTTCGACTATGCCGCGCGCTCGCTGCTCGCAGACCGTGCCAGTGAACCCGGGTTGACCTACCGCGCCGGCGAGTGGGCGGAACGCAACCGCGACGCATTCTGCGACGGATACGCCGAGGTAGCCGACCGGGACCCGCGCGAGGACGACTCCCTGCTGCGCGCGTTCGAACTGGACAAAGCGGTGTACGAGGTCGGCTACGAGGTACATCACCGGCCCACCTGGCTGCCGATCCCGCTGGGTTCCATCGCCCGGCTGGTGGCGTGATGCCGCCGCCTCGGGGCCCGGCCGGCGGGTCGTCCGGGCCCGCAACCGCCGGACTCGACGCGGCCGACGTGACCCGGCTGCTGACCGGGAGCCACCACGACCCACACGGCCCGCTCGGGGCTCGGGTGCTCACCGAGGGCGTCGTGCTGCGCGTGCTGCGGCCGGGCGCGACCGAGGTGCACGCGGTCGTGGACGGCGTCGTGCACCCGCTGTCGCGGCTGCATCCGGACGGTCTGTTCGGCGCGTTACTGCCCGGCCTGCAGGCGATCCCGGACTACCGGCTGCGGATCCGCTACGACGATCAGGTCTTCGACAGCGATGACCCGTACCGGTTCCTGCCGACGCTCGGCGCGCTGGACCTGCACCTGATCAGCGAGGGCCGGCACGAGCGGCTGTGGGACGTCCTCGGCGCGCACGTTCGCAGCTACCCGGCCGGCGGCACGTCGGTTACCGGTACGTCCTTCGCGGTCTGGGCACCGAACGCCCGCGGGGTCCGG
>DASZVT010000110.1:0-38068 GCA_035546915.1 Mycobacteriales bacterium
GACGATGTTCGGGGGGCTGTGGCCGGGTTTCGACGCCACCGAGGTGCCCATCACCTCGGTGACCAATGGCGTGCACGCGCCGACCTGGGTGGCGCGGGAGATGCAGGACCTCGCCGCGGTACTGGATAAGACGAGCGACGCCGCGTTGTGGGCTACCCGGCGAGCCCTGCGGGCCCGGCTGGTGACCGACGTCCGTGCCCGACTACGGGAGTCGTGGCTGATCCGCGGTGCCGGTGAGGCCGAGCTGGGCTGGACCGAGACCGCGTTCGACCCCGACGTCCTGACCGTGGGTTTCGCCAGGCGGGTGCCGTCGTACAAGCGACTCACCCTCATGCTGCAGGACCCCGAGCGGCTCGCCGCTCTGCTGCTCGACCCGGAACGACCGATCCAGATGATCATTGCCGGCAAGGCGCACCCGGCGGACGAGGGAGGCAAGGAACTCGTACAGCAGATCGTCGCGTTCGCGGACAGGGAGGACGTCCGGCACCGCATCGCCTTTCTGCCGGGATACGACATGCGGATGGCGAAGGTGCTCTACCCGGGTTGTGACGTCTGGCTCAACAACCCGCTGCGGCCGTTGGAGGCGTGCGGTACCTCGGGGATGAAGGCGGCGCTCAACGGCGTGCTGAACCTGTCCATCCGGGACGGCTGGTGGGACGAGATGTTCGACGGCCAGAACGGTTGGGCGATCGCGACCGCCGATGGCGTCGAGGACCCGGTGCGGCGGGACGAACTGGAGGCCGGTGCGCTCTACGACCTGCTGGAGAACGCGGTCGCGCCGCGTTTCTACGGCGCAACGCCGGGGGGTTCCGCCCCGACGCACTGGCTGGCCATGGTGCGGCACACCCTGGCCACGCTCGGGCCGCAGGTGTTGGCGGACCGGATGCTCGCCGAGTACGTCACGCAGTTGTACGCGCCGGCCGCCCGCAGCAGCCGCGCGCTGCGTGCCGACGGCTACGGGGGAGCGAAGGAGTTGTCCGCCTGGACGGCTCGGGTGCGCACCCACTGGCCCGAGGTCGCCGTCCTGCACGTGGAGTCCGGTGGCGACGCGGACGTCCCGGTGCTCGGGCAGCCACTACCGATCCGTGCGGTGGTTGCGCTGGGCCCGTTGAGCGTGGAGGACGTAGAGGTACAAGTCGCCTACGGCACGGTGGACGAGAACGACGATGTCCGCGACATCGAGACGCTGCCGATGCTGCATACCGGTTTTGTCGACGGCGGGCACCGGTTCGAGGTAACGCTGCGGCTGTCGAGGTCCGGGCCGTTCGGGTACACCGTGCGGGTACTGCCGCGGCACCCGTTACTACCCAATGCTGCTGACCTGGGCCTGGTCGTCTCAGCGTGAGGCCAGCTGGTGTGCTCAGGCCTGGGCGTGCACCACGGTGCCGCCGAACTTGCTGACGATGAGTGCGGCGTCCTGCTGTGTCTGGGTCTGCTCACCGGCCGCGACCCAGTTCGACCCGCGCGCGACGTAGACGTCGATGTTCTGCTGGCTGCCGGCCTTGCCGAGGACCTTGATGCCCGCGTCGATCTTCGCCGGGCTGTCGAACACCATCACGACGATCTCGGTCTGGGACAGCTTGCATTCGCCGATGCTCGACGCGCCGAACATCGTGCCGACCGCGGTGAGCCCGGCCTCGGCGAAGTCGGTGCACTGGTGCTGCGCCGCGAGCGATGCCGCGGCGACCGCAGCAGCGGGCGTCGAGCCGGAACGGCTGACCGACGACGAACTGGCCGCGCCCGTGGTCGGGGCTGTCGGACTCGCGCCGGTCGACGGGCTTGCGTCCGGTGTCCCAGATGCGGCGACGGAGCCCGTCCCCGGGGCGGCCGGGGACCCGCTTGCTCCCGAGGAGCCGCCGCAGCCGGCTGCCGCGATGGTCATGGCGACGAGGCCGATTGCTGCTGCCAGCGGTCTGCGCACGTTCGCGCTGCTCCTTCTAGGCCCAGGGACCGTCGGTGTTGCGGAGGTGCCCCGTACCAGGGCCGCACGACGCTGTCACCGTAACCCAGCGTTGTGGCGCCGCATCGGCGTGGTGGCCTACGCACGGCCGGATCCGTGCAGCTACCGGCTGCATAGGATTCCCCGGATGGCGGCGCCGATCAGGTACCGGCCTGGGTGGCGCTGAGGAGGGCGGATGAGGAGTCCGGGTACGGTGGCTCGACGCTGCACGTCGACGCGGGTGCGTGTCGGTGGTGCACTGCTCGCCCTGGCGTTGGCGGCCGGGACCAGCGCATGCGGAAGCGGCGGCGACAGCGACAGCAACGCGAGCCCGACGCCGTCGTCGAGCTCGTTGGTCAGTCAGCAGCGGTGTGCCGCGAACAAGGCCGCTGGGACGATCAACTACGTCTCGCCCTTTGGCTTCGACGCGTCGGCGGGCATCATCGACGCGTTCGCGGCCCAGAAGCTCGGCTACTTCAAGGACATGTGCCTGAGCGTGTCGTTCATCACGAACTCGCCGAACTACCAGTCGCTGGTGTCCGCGGGACGGGCACAGATGACGAACATCGGCAGTGCCGCCGATCTCATGCTGGCGGTCGGCAACAACGCCAATCTGATCGGTGTCTCGACCTACGCGAACACGTCCAACTACGCGATCCTCGCGCACAAGGACGTCACCACCTTGAAGCAGCTGGAGGGCAAGGCGGTCGGGTACCACTTCACGGTTCCGGTCGTCATCTCGCAGATGCTGACCAAGGCGGGGGTGGACGTGAAGAAGGTCAAGTTCATCAATACGACGAACTACGACCCGAACCAGCTCTTCCAGGGCCGCTTCGACGCGATGGAGGTATACCGGTCGAACGAGCCGTTGGTGCTGCATGCAGCGGGCAAGGAGTTCACCGAGTTCGACCCGGGGCAGTTCGGTGTCTCGGGGACCTACGACCCGATGGTGGCCAACAAGGACTTCTTGGCGCAGCATCGCAGCGCGGTACAGGACTTCCTGCGGGCCCAGCTGCACGCCTTCCACTACTGCGTCGACCACGTGACCGAGTGCGTGTCGATCGAAGCGAGCTACGCGAGGGATGCCGGCGCCACCTACGACGTCGCGCACGAGACGCAGGTCTGGAAGTTTTCCGCGCAGCTGGTGCAGCAGAACACGCTGCCGGGCAAGGGCATCGGGGTGCACACGGCGGCGGAATGGACGCCGGAGTATCAGGGGCTGCAGCAACTCGGGCTAGTGAAGAGCCTGCCGCCGCTATCCGATTTTCAGGACACTGAATTGGTCGCGAGCCTGTACAACGGTGCGACGTTGAACTGGCCCGGTTAGCTGGTCGCAGCCGCGGTCAGGGATGCCGGTCGACGGCGGACTCGTCGACCTCCTGCCAGAACTCCGATCAGGTCGGGAAGCCCTGGGGAGAGGTGGCGGTGAGCCGCCGTTCGAGTCTTCCACCGTCAGCCAAGGATCGTCCGTCCCCCGCCCAACATCAGGGTCGCTCCGGTGAGGTAGCTCCAGTCGTCGCTGATCAGCGACGCGACGGGACGGCCGATGTCCGCTTCCGGGTCACCCATCCGGCCGAGCGGGATGCCCGCCTCGATCCGTGCGAACCGGGCCAGGTCAGCATCGCGGAAAGCCTCGGCGGCCGGTGACAGTGCCGTGGGTACGACCACGTTCACCCGGATCCGATACTGGCCCCATTCCTGGGAGGCGACCCGGGACAGGCCGCGGATCGCCTCCTTGGTCATGGCGTACGCGCCAAAGGTGCGGTCCCCGCTGATCGCGGTAGATGAGCCGAAGTTGACCACGCTGCCGCCGCCGCGCCTCTTCAGGTGGGGTAGCGCGGCCTGCATGCCGTAGATCGTCGCCAGCGCACCGGTCCGCCAGCACAGTTCGAGGTTCTCGTCCGTGGTGTCTTCGATCGATTGCTGTCTCGATGATTGCGCGTTGTTCACCAGCGCGTCGAGGCCGCCGAAGGCTTGAACGGTCGTGGCGACCGCCGCGTCGACCTGGGCACGCTCGGCGACATCGCAGCTGACCGCGATGGCGTCGCCGCCCAGGGCGTCGATCTCAGCCTGCACCGCTTCCACCTTGGACAGCGTGCGCCCGGCCAGCCCGACCGCCGCGCCGTCCTTCGCCAACGCGAGTGCGATCCCACGCCCGATCCCCTGCCCCGCACCGGTGACCAGCGCGACCTTGCCGGCCAGCCGGTCCGCACCGGGCACCCCGGCCCTCGTATTGAGTGTCATGTTCTTGAACCTACCGTGCAATGTGGAGGGGCTGTGCAGAGCACGGGTCCTGCGACCAGGACACGGCTGACACTAGAGTTCCGCTCTGTCCGGTTCGGTCCGACCACAGCGACGTCCACGTCCGCGGTCCGGCTCACGGGAGGTCCGCGCGATGGCGTTCTCCGGCGGCTTCGTCCGCCTGGAGCCCGATACGGCGACGGGCGGCGCCGTCGTCACCGTGCGGGTTGACCGCGGCCCGACGAATGCGCTGTCGCGCGTCGTCCGCGAAGAGATCCGGCTGGCGGCACGGGCGGTGTCGGCGGACCCGCAGGTCCGGGCGGTAGTGCTCTCCGGTGGGCCGAAGATCTTCGCTGCGGGCGGCGACATCGCCGAGTTCGCGGCGATGTCCGAGGCCGATATGGCCGCCGAGGTGGATGCGCTGCAGTCGTCGTTCACCGCGGTGGCGCGGATCGCGAAGCCGGTGGTCGCGGCGGTGAGCGGATACGCGCTCGGCGGCGGCCTGGAACTCGCGCTCTGCGCCGATGTCCGGGTGGCCGGGGACAACGCTCGGCTCGGCCAGCCCGAGATCCTGCTGGGCCTGATGCCCGGCGGAGGCGGCAGCCAGCGACTGCCCCGGCTGGTTGGTCCGGCCCGGGCCAAGGACCTGATCTTCACCGGCCGGCACGTGCTTGCCGACGAGGCGCTGGCGATCGGCCTGGTGGACCGGGTGGTGCCGGCCGATGACGTGTGTACCGCCGCGCTGGACCTCGCGCGCCGGTTCGCTGCCGGCCCGACCCGGGCGATCGCGGCCGCCAAGCGGGCCATCGATGACGGGGCGGACTGCGGAGTGCCGGGCGGGCTGGCGCTGGAACGCGAGCTGTTCGTACGGCTGTTCGGCACCGAGGACGCGCGCAGCGGCATGCGCAGCTTCCTGGACAGCGGCCCGGGCAACGCGACGTTCGCGGGCCGCTGATGGACGCTCCCACCGCTGCTGACATCGAGGCTGCCCGCAGCGACCCGAAACTGGCCAACGTGCTTTACCACGACTGGGAGAGCCGAACCTACGACCAGAAGTGGTCGATCTCCTACGACCAGCGCTGCATCTCCTACGCCCGGGACCGGTTTGTCACCGCGGCCGGCGGCGCGACCGGCTGGCCGTACCCGACCGCACTGGAGGTGGGCGCCGGCACCGGGTTCTTCCTGCTGAACCTGATCCAGGCCGGGGTGGTTGCCCGCGACGGCGGGCACGTCACGGACATCAGCCCTGGCATGGTCGAGGTGGCGCAGCGTAACGCGCGGGGACTGGGATTCGAGGTGCAGGGTCGGGTCGCCGACGCCGAGTCACTGCCGTATCCGGACGCCAGCGTGGACCTGGTGGTCGGGCACGCGGTCTTGCATCACATCCCGGATGTCGAACTGGCGCTGCGGGAGGTGTTGCGCGTGCTCAAGCCGGGGGGGCGGTTCGTCTTCGCTGGTGAGCCCACCCGTTACGGCGACGTGGTGGCACGGCGGCTGTCCCGGTGGACCTGGTGGCTGACCCGGTCGGCGGGCCGCGTCCCTGGGCTCGCGGGTTGGGTTCGCCCGCAGCGCGAACTCGACGCGAGCAGCCAGGCGGCGAACCTGGAGGCGCTGGTCGACCTGCACACCTTTGCGCCCGCCGAACTGCGGAGCGTCGCCATGGCGGCCGGTGCGACGGAGGTGAGGGTGCGCACCGAGGAGCTGACCGCATCCTGGTTCGGCTGGCCGGTGCGCACTTTCGAGGCCGCGGTGGTCGAGGGCCGGCTCGGCTGGCGCTGGGCGATGTTCGCCTACCGCAGCTGGCTGCGGCTGTCCTGGTTGGACGCGCACGTGCTACGGCACGTCGTTCCTGCCGGCCTGTTCTACAACGCCCTGATCACCGGGCTGAAACCGGTGGAGAAGTCGTGCTGACCATGGTCGGGGCGTTGGCCCGGCGGTTGCGGCGGCTACCCCCGCGGGACCCGCAGCAGGCACGATTTCTGACCCGCGCGAGCCTGCGCTGGGTGCTGCGTCACCGCGCCTGGACGCCGTGGTACCTGGTCCGGTACCTACGGTTCGGCTGGTTGCGGCTGTCCCGCCCGCAGATCGTCACCACCGGCTTCGTGTTTCTCGGGCCGCGGGTGGATCTGCACTGCCGTAAGAATTACGGCCGGATGGTGATCGGCCGGTGGACGCACATCGGCGCCGGCAACGCGCTGCGCTGCCACGAGGGGTCCTTGCGGATCGGGGACAAGTGCGTATTCGGCAAGGACAACACCGTCAACACCTACCTCGACATCGAATTCGGCGCGGCCACCATCGTGGCCGACTGGGTGTACGTGTGCGACTTCGACCACGTCTTCGACGACATCACGGTTCCGATCAAGGACCAGGGGATCGTCAAGTCACCGGTCCGGATCGGCCCGGACGTCTGGATGGGTACGAAGGTGACGGTGCTGCGCGGTACCCGGGTTGGGCGCGGCGTCGTACTGGCGGCGCACTGCCTCGTGAACGCCGACATCCCGGACTGGGCGGTGGCGGTGGGCGTTCCGGCACGAGTGGTCCGGGACCGGGTGGCCGACTACGACGCCGCCGCCGAGCGCCGTGCTGCGATCGCCGACATGGCTCGCAAGACCGCAGAGGCCGCGCGGGCGGTGGTGGCCGCGGTACAAACGGGCAGCAGCGTCCGTCCCGGGCGCTGACCTCGGTCAGCGCCCGTCGGCAAGCAGATTGCCGTCCCGGACCAGCATCCGCAGTGGTGCGGGACGGGCCCGGGTGGACGCCTGCAGGGCGCGTTCCTCGCGGCCCGCGCGCTCGAACACCGCAGCGGTGGCGAGGGCTACCTGATTCCAGTCCATCCCGCTGGCTGCCGCCCGGGCGGTCCGGGCCATGCGTGCGGCGGCGACCTCGTCCGCCAGCATCGCGCTCACGCCATCCGCGAGCGCGGCGGGATCGTCCTGAGCGACGCGCAGCCCCGTCCGCCCCGGGTCGACGAACTCGGCCAGACCGCCGGTATCGCTGACGACCAGCGGTGTGCCGGCGACCGCGGATTCCAGCGCGACCAGGCCGAACGGCTCGTACAGGGAAGGGGCGACCGTCACATCGGCGGCGCCGAGTAAGGCAGCCAGTTCGTCGGTCGGCAGTCGGCCGGCGAACGTCACGCATCGCCCCAGCCGCAACTGGCGGGTGCGGTCGCGCAACGCCTGCTCCTGGGTGCCCGCACCGGCCAGCACCAGCCGGATGCCGGGGTGGCGGCGACGCAGCCGAGGCATCGCGGCGAGCGCGACGTGCGCTCCCTTCTCCCATTCGAGACGGCCGGGCAGCACCAGCAACGGGCCGTCACCGGCATAGCGAGCTCGGGCCGCGGCGACCGACCGGGCCGGGGCGCGGAAAGCGGCCAGATCGGTACCGTTGCCGATCACGTCGACCTTCCCGGGTGGGAGCTCGAACAGCCTGGTGACCTCCCACGCCATCGAGCGCGAGCAGGTGACGACCCGGCGTGCCTCGTAGGTGAGCCACCACTCGACGGTGTGGATGGCGCGATTGAGCGGACCGGGCAGCCAGCCCTGGTGCCGACCGGCTTCAGTGGCGTGCAGGGTGGTCACCAAGGGCACGCCGAAGTGCTCCTTGAGCGTGGTGGCGGCGTGCGCGACGAGCCAGTCGTGGGCGTGCACGACGTCCGGGGTGTCCAGGTCGGCGCGCAACGCTGCGCGCAGCAAGGTGTGGTTCAGCGCCATCGTCCAGGCGAGCAGGTCGTTCATCGGGATGCTGGGTGGATCGGTCGGGGCGCGCAGGACGTGAACGCCGTCGAGGATCTCCTCCAGTGGGGCGCCGTCGGCCCACCGACTGACCACGGTGACGTCGTGGCCCTGCCTTGCAAGCGCGGTGCTGAGGGCGTGGACGTGCCGGCCCAGCCCTCCGACGATCACCGGGGGGTACTCCCAGGACAGGATCAGGATGCGCATGCCGGACGCATCATCCCAGTTCGGACACCCCGCTGCAGGGCGGCGCAGCGGAGCGCGCCGTGATCAGCGCCGGCGCCGGCGCCGGTCGATCAGGAACCCGGCCGCGAAGCCGAGTGCAGCCGCGATGACCAGAGCCAGCCACAGCGGCGCGCTGACCTGCGGGCCGATGAACCGGATCTTGGTCTTGCGGGTGTTCTCCACGATGAAGATGATCACGATGATCCCGAGCACGATCGCGCTGATGCCGCGCGGGCCCAGGCGCTCCAGGATCGTGCGGGGACCGGGTTCTGGCTCAGGCATGCCCGTCCTTCCACCTCGGGGTGTTGGCTCGCAACCCTACGGCGTCGAGGTGGCCAAACGGGTAGTCCCGCGCTCGCGTCGCGGCGACGATAGTGGCGGCGCGGCCGGGATCGGCGGCTTCGATGGTGTCGGCGAGCCGGTGGAAGGCGCTGCGGTGACCGGCGAACCGATCGCGGGCGTACTCGGTGGCGCTGTCCTTGGTGACGCTGAACGGCCAGTCACTGGCCAGTGCCAGCAGCGCTTCCCGGGCGAGCTGGTCGAGCGACGCGCTGCGCCCGGCGCACGGGTCGGCCTTGTCCACGACGGCAAGCAGCCGTTCGGCGACCCTCTCTTGGTCGCGACGCATGTCCGGAACCTCCCACACGCCGAAGTCCTTGCCCGTGCCCCAGGAACCGGCCGGCAGCGCGCGTCGGGTGGCCGGCAGCTGCTCGGCCGCGTTTGCCAGCGTGCGCAGCCGGACTCCGGCCTCGGGAAGGGCGCGCAGGACTGCTTCGAGAAACTGCGGCCCCTCGTGCCACCAGTGGCCGTACAGCTCGGTGTCGTACGCGACGACGACCAGTGGGTCATCGCCGGGCAGCGATCGCAGCCGTGCGACGACGCGGTCGACGAAGTCCGAGGCGTCCCGGGCCACCGCGGCGCGGGCCAGTCGCGGATCGTACGGGCGCTTGTCGCCGGGGCGGGTGCGCGCGCTGGTGACCCGGGAGGCCCGCAGCCCGCTGGCGTGGTCGAAGGTGTGGAAGTCCCGGTACGCGGGGCCGCCGGGGTAACCCGCCTTGGGAGACCAGACTCGGTAGGTGACGTCGAGGTCGCGGGCGAAGGCGATCACGCCGGAGCCGGCGACGTCGACCGGGGCGCACGTATGGCCGCGCGCCAGCGGGCCGTCCACCACGAAGTGCTCGACCCCGGCGTCGGCGTAGAGCTGCTCCAGCCCGGGGGCGTATGCGCATTCTGGCGCCCAGATACCGCGCGGACGCCGCCCGACGCGCAGACTGGCGTCGTCCAGGCCGGTGAGCAACGCGAACCGGGCGAGACGGCCCGGCAGGAACGGGGTGAAGGTGTGCGTCGCGGGGCCGCCCAGCAACTGCACGGCGCCGGCGTCGGCGAGGTCGCGCAGTACCGGGGAGGCGCCGTGCCGCCAGCGCCGCTCGAACGTAGTCAGGGCTCGAGCGGCGAGCCGGCCTTCGTAGCCGGCGGTGGGTACGCCGCGGACGGCGGCGCCCTCGGCGCGCAACTGCCACGTGGCAAGCCAGGTGTGGAACTCGCCGAGGCAGTAGGGATCGTCGAGCATCGCGGCCAGCACCGGGGTGACGCCGAGCGTCAGCAACCCGGTGCGGCCCTCAGCGGCGAGGCGTTCGAGCACGCCGGCAACCGGCAGGTACGCGCCGGACCAGGCCTGGTAGAGCCATTCCTCGCCGACCGGCCAACTGCCGTGATGCGCCAGCCAGGGCAGGTGGGTGTGCAGGACGATCGCGCAGCTACCGACCTGCACGGTCACGGTCGGCGCCAGGCCACAACAAGCAGGTCGAGGCTGGTATCGATCTCGTCCGCCGTGACGGTGAAGTCGTTCGTGCGCACGGTATGGACGGCTTCGCGGATGCCGGCGGACCAGGTTTCGGGCGGACCGGCGACCTGGGCGTCGACGAGCGAGCCGACGCGTCGCTCGCCACGGCGCAGCCGGCGGCCGTGGCGCACGCCGAGCAGGCGGGCGACGTGGAAGCGCGGGGTGAGCAGATCGGTGAGCTCAGCCGGGGACAGCTCGCGGACGTGGAACGGGTTGAGCGGGGTGTCCCGGCCGGGGGAGAAGGTGAGCCGGTTCGGGGTGGAGACGACCAGAGTGCCGGCGGGGCGCAGCACCCGGGCGCATTCCGCGATGAAGCCGGGCTGATCGCGCAGGTGCTCGATGGTCTGCAGGTGTACCACCGCGTCGATCACGCCGTCGCGTACTGGCAGGTGCTGCAGGTCACCGCGGACGGCGATGACGTCCGGATAGTGGACGGCCAGGTGCCTGACCACCTGCTCGGACGAATCCAGTGCGATCACCGGACCGGAACCGCTGCGGCGCAGCAGGTCCGCGCCGTAGCCTTCGCCGGCGCCGGCCTCCAGCACGGCCGCGCCGACGACCCAGGGAGCGATCGCGCGGTAGGCGGCCTCGTGCCGGCGGAACCAATAGTTCTCGTCCGGGATTCCGGGCAGGGTGCGTTCGCCGGTGAGCGCCAGCGGCGAGCCGGAGACGGGCCCGCGTTCCTGCACCTGCGCCACCTGGACAGCGTACGGGGACCGCGGGGACAAGCGCGTCAGCCCGTCGGTCGTTCCCCGCTCATTCCTGCGTTCGGTGCGGCACGCCGCACCAGGTCCGGCACCACTTCGGTCAGGTCTCCTGGTTCCCACCGGCCCTGGGTCTCGACGTACGGACCCAACGCCCAGCCCTCGGCGACCGTGATCCGCCCGCCGAAGACGCCGAATACCCGGCCGGTGATGTCTTTCGACAGCGGGGAACCCAGCCAGACCACCAGCGGCGAGATGTTCTCCGGTGCCATGCCCTGTTCGCCGCCGCGCCGCGCCTTGACGTCTGCCAGGTTCGGGATGTCCTCGGTCATCCGGGTCAGCGCCGTCGGCGAAATCGCGTTGACGGTGACGCCGTAACGCGCCAGCTCCTGCGCCGTGATGATCGTCATCGACGCGATCCCGGCCTTGGCCGCTCCGTAGTTGGACTGGCCGACGTTGCCGAAGAGACCGGACGCGGAGCTGGTGTTGATCACCCGGGCATCCCGCTTGCGGTCCGCCTTCGCCTCCTCGCGCCAGTACGCGGCGGCATGGCGCATGGTGCAGAAGGTGCCCTTCAGATGCACGGCGACGACGGAGTCCCAGTCGGACTCGGACATGTTGACCATCATCTTGTCGCGCAAGATCCCGGCGTTGTTCACCACCACGTCCAGCGCCCCGAACGTGTCGATCGCCTGCTGGACCACGTTCTGGGCGCCGTCCCAGCTGGCGATGTTGTCCGCGTTCGCGACCGCCTCGCCGCCTGCGGCGACGATCTCGTCCACCACCTGCTGCGCCGGACCCCGGTCAGCGCCGCTGCCGTCCCGCGCACCACCGAGGTCGTTCACGACGACCTTCGCGCCCTCGGCGGCGAACGCCTTCGCGTGCGCCCGTCCGATACCGTTCCCCGCGCCGGTGACGATGACGACCCGGCCTGTGTTGATTCCCGGCACGGTTGGTCAGATCCCGATTCGCTGGGCGAGCTGCTCGCGGTGGTACGAGGGGCTGCCGAGCAACTCCTGCGAGCTGCGCGCGCGCTTGAAGTACAGGTGCGCCGGGTGCTCCCAGGTGAATCCGATGCCGCCGTGCACTTGGATGTTCTTGCTCGTCACGTGGCTGTAGGCCTCCGAGCAATACGATTTCGCCAGGCTCGCCACCACCGGCAGGTCCTCGGCCAGCTCCGCGGACGCCCACAGCCCGTAGTACGCCGCCGACCGGGCCGATTCGACCTCCAGCAGCATGTCCGCGCACATGTGCTTGATCGCCTGGAAGGAGCCGATCGGCCGGCCGAACTGGTGCCGCACCTTCGCGTACTCCACGGCCATGTCGAGCGCCTTCTGCGCTCCGCCGACCTGTTCCGCGGCGAGCGTGATCACGGCCAGATCCAGCGCCCGGGCCAGCCCAGGATCGGCCCCGCCCTCGGCACCGATCAGCCGCGCCGGTACCCCGTCGAAGTCCAGCTGAGCCTGCTTGCGGGTCAGGTCCAGCGTCGGCAGCGCAGTCCGGGTCAGGCCGGTCGCCTCGCCGTCGACCGCGAACAGTGACAGTGCGTCCCCGGTCTTCGCCGCTACCAGGATCAGGCCGGCGGTGTGCCCGTCCAGCACGTACGTCTTCTGCCCGGAGATCTTCCACTCCGAGCCGTCCTGGGCCGCCGTCGTCGTGCCGGCTTTCGGGTCGGCGGAGCCGTTCGCCTCGGTCAGCGCCACCGTCGCAGTCAGTTCCCCGGACGCGATGCCTGGCAGGTAGGCCGCGGCTGCCTCGGTGTCGCCGCTGTGCTGCAGCACCGGGGTCGCGAGGCCCACCGTGGACAGGAACGGCGCGCACAGCAGCGACCTGCCGGCTTCCTCGGCCACCACGCCGACCTCGACTGCGCTCATCCCGGCGCCACCGTGCTCCTCGGCGATCGCCAAGCCGGTCAGACCCAGTTCGGCGAGCTGACGCCAGGTGGTTGCTTCGTAGCCGTCCTCGGTCTCCATCAGACGCCGGACGTCCTCCTCTGCGGAGACATCCGTCAGCACGTCGCGGACCATCTTCCGCAGTTCGTCCTGCTCCTGGGTGAAGGCGAAGTCCACGGTGTACCCCTCGATCGTGACCGGTTCGGGCCGGGTGTACGAATACTGTCGGTGCGGGAAACGGCAGTCCCGGCAGTCGTTTGCGGCTGGCGCGGAACCCGTGCCACTGTATAGCCGATCTGATCGACCACTTCGAATCCGCCCGACTCACCAGGAGGCCTCCGTGTCCTTCTCCGGCCAGGACAGTGCGCGCGAGGCCCAGATCAGGGCCGCCGCTGCTGCATACGGGAAGGCGGTGGATTCCGGCGACGACGCCGCGCTCGCGGCGGTGCACGAACCGGATGCGCAGATCTGGCACAACACCGACGGCAATAGCCAGACGGTCGAGGAGAACCTGAAGCTCGGTGCGTGGCTGCGTCGCAAGATGCCGGACGTGGCGTTCACCGACGTGCGGGTCACGGTGACCGAGGACGGGTTCGTGCGACGTAACGTGGTCACCGGCACGGCGCCGGACGGCAGTCGCGTGCGGGTGCCGTCCTGCCTGGTGGTGGAGGTCTCGCCGGCCGGGAAGGTGGCACACGTGTCCGAATACCTCGATTCGGCGGGTCTGGCGCCGCTATTCGCCCGCTGATGGACTTCGATTTCACCACTGCCGAGCAGGAGTTCCGGACCGAGGTGCGGCGCTGGCTCGCCGATCACCTGACCGACGAGATCCGCGACCTCGGTGAGGACTGGGACAAGACCGAGTTGCGGCTGGCCTGGGAGAAGGAACTCGGACAGGCTGGCTGGATCGGGCTGTCCTGGCCGGCCCAGTACGGGGGTCGCGGCGCGACCATCATCGAGCAACTGATCTTCGCGGAGGAGTACGCCCGGGCCGGCGCGCCGCCGCGGGCGCCGTTCGGGGAGGGTCTGCTCGGACCCACCCTCATCGCGCTGGGCACGGAGGCCCAGCGGCAGCGCTTCCTGCCGGCGATCCTGCGCGGTGAACAGCAATGGTGCCAGGGTTTCTCCGAGCCCGAAGCCGGTAGCGACCTGGCCGGTGTCCGCACCAAGGCCAGGCTCGAGGGTGACGAGTGGATCATCGACGGTCAGAAGATCTGGACTTCGCAAGCGATGGAAGCGGACTGGATCTTCGTGCTGGCACGTACCAACCCGGATGTGCCCAAGCACAAGGGTCTGTCGTTCATCCTGGTGCCGATGGACCAGCCGGGCGTCGAAGTCCGCCCGATCCGGAACCTCACCGGCTCGTCGGAGTTCAACGAGGTGTACTTCGACGGAGCCCGGACCGGCAGCGACCTGGTCGTGAACGGGGTGGACGGAGGCTGGGCGGTCGCGATGGCGACTCTCGGGTTCGAGCGCGGCACCGCGTTCCTCGGCCAGCAAGTTCGCTTCGCGGAGGAACTCGACCGCCTGGTAGGCCTGGTCCAGGAGCAGGGCCGGGCCGGCGAACCGCGGCTGCGGCAGCAGCTGGCCGCGCTCTACGCCGAGTTGCAGATCATGAAGTACAGCGGTTTCCGCACCCTGACCCAGGTGCTGCGGACCGGTACGCCGGGGCCGGAGTCCAGTGTCGGCAAGCTGTTCTGGTCGCAGTGGGCGCAACGGCTCGGTGAGCTCGAACTCGATGTGCTCGGTCCGGCCGGCCAGGTCGTCGGAGCCGACTACGAGCTGTCCGGGATGCAGAACTTCGCACTGTTCGCGCGGGCGCACACCATTTACGCCGGCTCGTCCGAGGTGCAGCGCAACATCGTGTCCGAGCGGGTGCTTGGGATGCCGCGGGACCCGGTCGGCTGATTCACCCTGCGCGGGCGTAAGGTCCGCAACGAGGGAATCCGCCCAAACGGAGGTCCCGATCGGGAGCCCCAGCAATCGCAAGTACAAGTAGCAGTATCGACGAGGAGGCCGTGCGTGGTCGGCGGGAACGCCTCCTCGGTGGCGCGCGGGCACGACGCCGACTCGCTCGCCGCCTTCGGGACGCTGTCCGGGCTCCAGCGCGCGCGCAACACCCTGAACCCGACCGGACTGCGTTCGCCGGTCTATCGCTACCTCGACCTGCCCGCGTCCGAGGTGGAGGCAGGTCGCGCGACGCACAGCCTGCAGCTGGACCCGCGGTTCCTGGACGGACGCGGTGGTACCTCGATGGGGGTCCTCGGGGTGCTCGCGGACGCCGCGCTGGGTAACGCGGCGCTCACCGTGCTGCCGGCCGGCAGCGCCACCATGACCAGCCAGTTACGCATCGACGGGGCTCGCCCGCTGGGTCCGGAGTCGCAGCGGCTGCGGTGCAGCGGCACCGTCGCCGGCTTCGACGGCGTCACCGTGTTGGCCACCGGACAGATCCAGGCCGAGGACGGCACCGTGGTGGCCACGGCATTGGCTCGGTGCTTCGCGGCGCCGACCACCGCGTACACCCCGGCCGGAGTGGCCACCGAACCGCCGTTGGACCCGCCTCCCGACGAGAGTCGGCCGCCAGTCGAGGTCGCCCTCGGGCTGCGGGTACAGCACCGTGCTGGTGGCGAGGCCACGCTCAGTTTCGACGCGCCCTACCGGTTGTCGAACATCTTCGGCATGATCCACGGGGGACCGCTGGCAGCCGTACTCGAGTATGCGTCCTGGTGCGCTGCCGGTGCCACGGACGGGCCTGCGGCGGGCGTGACGATGCTGGACTGCTCGGTGCGCTACCTGCGGGGTGTCGCCGGCGACGACACCCCCAAGCAACTCACGGCCAGGACGCTGCACCGTACCCGGCGGCTCGCGACCGTGGAGTGCCTGCTCACCGCCGCCGACGGCATCACCTTGACCAGCGCCGAAGCGACCTACCTGATCACCCCAGCACGAGGACGGTGACATGCAACTCCCGCCAACCACCCTGACGCCCCAGGAACTTGAGCTGCGCGCTGAAGTGCGGGCGTTCCTCGCGGACCGGCTCCCGCCCGAGGTGCGGGTCGGGCTCGGCATGGGCGGTGCGCACGATCCGGAGTTCAGCCGGGCGCTCGGCGCCGCGGGCCTGCTCGGGATGGCCTTGCCGCCGGAGTACGGCGGCAGAGGCGGCACCGCCGTCGAGCGGTTCATCGTCACCGAGGAACTGCTGGCCGCGCAGGCCCCAGTGGCGGCGCACTGGGTCGCCGAGCGCCAGTCCGGGCCCAACATCCTCAAGTACGGCACGCCGGAGCAGAAGGAGCGCTTTCTGCCCGCGATCGCGCGAGGCGAGTGCTTCTTCTCCATCGGCATGAGTGAGCCCGACGCCGGCTCGGACCTGGCCAGCGTCCGGACCAAGGCCGACAAGGTTGAGGGTGGCTGGCGCATCAACGGCACCAAGGTCTGGACCACGCACGCGCACAACAACCACTTCTTCGCGGTGCTGTGCCGGACCTCGCCGGTCGCCGATGACAAACACCAGGGCCTGTCCCAGCTGCTCGTCGACCTGCACGCGGACGGGGTGCGGATCAGCCCGATCTTGACCATGGACGGCGTCGCCGAATTCTGCGAGGTCGCCCTCGAGGACGTGTTCGTGCCGGACTCGATGGTGCTCGGCGAGATTGGCAGCGGCTGGGCTCAGGTGACCTCGGAACTGTCTTTCGAGCGGGCCGGACCGGACCGGTGGCTGTCGCCGTGGGGCCTGATCACCGGCCTGATGAGCGTGCTGGGGCCGAACCCGCAGCCTGCCGACGCCGCCGCGATCGGTCGCATGGTGGCGAGGCTGCGGGTGGTGCGGTCGATGTCGCTCGCGGTGGCCCGGATGATCGACACCGGCGGTGCGCCGTCACTGCAGGCGTCGCTCACCAAGGACATCGGGACCGTGTACGAGCAGGACGTGGTCGAGACGGTGCGCTCGCTGCTGGACCGCGAGCTCGACCGTGCTGACGCGTCCGGGCTCAACGATCTGCTCGTGCGAGCCGTGCTCGCGGGCCCGACCTGGACCCTGCGTGGCGGCACCACCGAGATCCTGCGTTCGGTCGTCGCACGCGGGCTGCGTCCGAAGGGAGCGACCGGCCGATGAGCCAGCCAACGATCGAGGCGAGTTCCTTCCCGGGCGTCGACCCGCTGCTGCTGCAGACCGTCACCGACTTGTTCGGCGACCTCGCGAGCCCGGAGCAGATCCGCACCCAGGAGGGCCGCTGGCACGACCGGCTGTGGTCGGCCCTTGCTGAGTCCGGGCTGGCCGGTATCGGGGTCCCGGAGAGCGCGGGCGGTTCCGGTGGCACCACGGCGGACGCGGCCGCGGTGCTGCGTCTCGCCGGTCGCTTCGCCGTCGGGCTGCCGCTCGCGGAACACGCGCTGCTGGGTGGCTGGCTGGTCGAGGCAGCGGGTTGGGAACTGCCGGCCGGTCGGTCGGTGTCGGTGGCACCCGGGGCACCGCACGACACCCTCACACTGAGCCAGTCCGGTGACGGCTGGACCGCTCACGGCACCGTGACCCGGGTGCCCTGGGGGCAGGACGTCGCCGCCGTGCTGGCGCTGGTGCAGGACGGAGACGTCGCCCGGATCGCGCGGCTGGACCCCGCGTCGGCCACCGTGACGGTCGGTGCGAACCTGGCGGCCGAGCGGCGAGACACGCTCGCGTTCGACGGGGCGGCCGCGGATGTCACGGTCGCACCGGCCGGGGTGACCCGGGACGCACTGCAGGTACGGGGCGCGCTCACCCGGACGCTGCTCATCGCCGGTGCGCTCGAGGGCGTCTCGGCCGAGACCGTTGCGCACGCGTACGCGCGCGAACAGTTTGGGCAGCCGATTGCCCGTTTCCAGGCGATCGGGCAGCGCCTTGCCCTGCTTGCCGAGCAGACTGCCCGCGCGCAGTTCGCCGCCGACCTCGCGACCCGTGCGCTGGGCACCGAAACGGCGGACCCGTTGGACGCCGCGGTCGCGAAGATCGTTGCCGGCGAGGCCGGCACCATCGCGGCGCAGCACGCCCATCAGGTGTGCGGGGCGATCGGCGTGTCGATGGAGTTCGACCTGCAGCTGCTCACCCGCCGGGTGTGGTCCTGGCGGGACGAGTTCGGCGGCGAGACCGGCTGGGCCAGTCGGCTCGGCGGCGCGCTGGCCGAGGCGGGTCCGGACGCGCTGTGGTCGTGGGTGAGTCAGGCATGAGCGTCCGGAGCGGGCGGAGTGACGGATGAGCACGGAATCTGAACGGGAGAGCTGGGCGCTGGACGACCTGCGCGCCGAGCGGAACGAGGCCGGCGAGCCCTTGGTGCTGCGTGAGCTGCGTGACGACGGCGTGCTGCTCCTGACGCTGAACCGCCCCGAGCGCGGGAACGCCTGGGAGGCCGACATGGAGGTGGCGTACTTCGACGCCTTCGACGAGGCCGTCACGAACCCGGACGTGCGGGCTATCGTGCTCACCGGCGCCGGTAAGCTCTTCTGCGCCGGCATGGACATGGCCCGGCTGCACAAGTCCTCGCAGGAAGGCGCCTCGTACAAGATGCCGCGCCGGCCGCAGACGTTCCTGCTCCGCGTGCCCAAGCCGGTGATCGCCGCGGTCAACGGTGCGTGCGCCGGCATCGGCCTCATTCAGGCGGTGATGTGCGACGTGCGGTTCACCAGCGCACCGGCCAAGTGGACCGCGCCGTTCACCCGGCTCGGTCTGCCCGCCGAGGATGCGCTGGCCTGGCGCCTGCAGCACCTTGCCGGGAACGCGGTGGCCTCCGACCTGCTGCTGTCGGCGCGAGTCGTCACGGGCGCCGACGTCGCGCGCTGGGGCATCGCGTTGGAGGCGCTGGAACCGGCGGACGTGCTGCCCCGCGCGCTCGAGTACGCCGCCGATGTCGCGCAGCGCTCACCCACCGCGATGGCCGTCATCAAGCAGCAGCTGCTCGCGGACGCCCAGCAGGGCGTGGAGATCTCGCGCCGGCGTGCTCGTCAGCAACTGATCGGGTTGAAGCAACATCCCGACTTCGCCGAAGGCGTCCGCGCCTTCTCGGCCAAGGAGGTCCCCGCCTTCCTCGGCCTGGATCCGTCCTACGGCTGCCTCGACGATTCGGTCGACGCGCTGCAACCCGAAGGGTATGTCGAGTGAGCACACTCCCACCGTTACCTGAATTCCTCGCCGAGATCCGGCGCTGGATCGAGGTGAACATCGACACGCTCGCGCCGTTCTACCGGGCGGCGCCGGAGACCTACGAAGACCGGATTGCGGTCGGGTCCCGCTTCCTGCGGGTGCTCTACGACGCCGGTTGGATGCGGTACGGCTGGCCGGAGGCGATCGGCGGCTTCGGCGGCGATGCGCGCTACCGGACCGCCTTCTACGACACGCTGTGGGATACCGGCTATCCGCCGCCCGAGCAGCACATGACGCTCGAGGTGATCGGCAGTCCGCTGCTGCACTACAACGCCCCGCTCGCTGCCGAGTTGATGCCGAAGTACCTGTCCGGCGAGGCATCCCTGTCCCAGGGTTTCTCCGAGCCGGAGGCGGGCAGCGACCTGGCCGCACTGCGTTGCCGCGCCGTACGGGACGGTGACGGTCCGGACGCAGACTTCGTGGTCAACGGCCAGAAGATCTGGACCAGCAACGGCTACCTGTCGGAGCAGTGCATCTTGCTGGTGCGCACCGGAACCACCGAGAGCCGGCACCGCGGGCTGTCCATGCTGATGGTGGACATGGATACCCCCGGCATCACCCGGCGGCCGATCGCCTATGCGAACCACCACAACGAGCTTGCCGAGGTCTTCTACGACGACGTGCGGGTGCCGTCGAACCGGCTGCTCGGCGAAGTCAACGACGGCTGGGGCGTGGCGATGTATCTCCTCCAGTTCGAGCGTGGGCTCTACCCGTGGCTGCGTGCGTCCCGGATGCTCTACCGGCTGGAACTGCTGCGCGAGCAGTTGCGCGAACGTGGCCTGACCGACGCGTGGCGAGCCCAGGAGCTGGGGCATGCCTTCTTGGCGATTAGCGCGCTGCGGGCCCGTGCGGCGCGGACCGTGCGGCGGCTGTCGGTGGGGGAGACGATCGGTCCCGATTCGAGCGGGGACAAGATCATGTTGGCCAACGGGGAACAACTGATGCTGGAGACCGCCCGCCGGGTGCTCGGTGGACAGCTCCAGCTCGAGGACTCCGCGAGCGCGCGGGACTGGCGTTCCGAATGGCAGTTCACCCGATCGGCGTCCATCTACGGCGGTTCCGCCGAGGTGCAGCGCTCGATCGTCGCCGACCGCGTGTTGCGGCTTCCGAAGGACTGAGGGGATTCGACGTGGACGCACAGACGAAGGACTTGCTGCGCGACAGCATCCGTGAGGTCCTCGCCGGCTCGAAGGATCTGCGGTCCGCGCTGGTCGAGCTCGGCTGGGACGAGGTGGTGGCCGACGACGCGAAGGCCGCCGTCACCATTCTGTTCACTGAGCAGGGGCGGGCCCGGGCCGCCTCCCGACTCCTCGACACCGTGGTGGTCGGCGAGCTCGGTGGTGCCATCGACCCAGCGGCCGCGGTGGTCTATCCGGCCGTCGACGGGGGCGCACAACCGACCTCGACGATCGACGGCGAGCGCGTCACCGTCAACGGCCTGGTACTCGGTCCGATCGGCGATGCTCCGGCGCTGATTGTGCCGGTAGCCGCCGGCGACGGGGTGGAGCTGGTCACGGTGCCCGTGGGGGACCTCACCGTCACGCCGATCGACGGCTTCGACCCCGACGCCGGATGGAGTTCGGTGACCGGGTCGGTGACCTCAACCGGACGCGTCGGTGACCGCGAGGCCGCATCGCGCGCGCTGGCCGCGGCACAGCGCGCGGTGGCCAGCGAAATCGTCGGCGTCGCGCAGGCAGCGCTGACGCTGGCCGTGGACCACGTCAGCACGCGTCGGCAGTTCGGCCACACGATCGCGAGCTTCCAGATGGTGCGGTTCCGCCTGGCGGAGGCGTGGACCTGGCTGTCGGCCGCCGAGGCGACCGTCGACGCGGCATGGGACGACAGGTCCCCCGAGGCGTCGTCGCTGGCCAAGGCGTACGCGGGACAGGCACACAGCGACGCGGTGGCGCACTGCACCCAGGTCTGCGGCGCGATGGGCGTTACCTACGAGCACGACCTGCACCGGTACGTGCGTCGTGGCTTCGTCCTGGATGCGTTGCTGGGTTCGTCGTTGCAACTGTCCGGGGCGCTCGGCGCGTCCTTCCTGGCCGGGGCCCCGATCCCGCGCCTGGTCGCGGCGGCGGCGCTGTAACTGTCGCCGGGCTGCGTCGCAGCCAGTTCAACGACCGCGCGGGAGTCCGAGACCGCGCTCGGCAATGATCGAGCGCTGGATCTCGCTGGTCCCGGCGTAGATGGTGGCGCCCAGCGCTCGCCGTAGGAAGTGCTCGGCCTGACCGCTCAGCGGCGCGGAGCCGTCACCGGCGCGACGGAGCCCGTCCGGGCCGAGCAGGTCGGTCAAGGCGGCGGTTTGTTCCGTCAGCGCCTCCGAGTCGTAGAGCTTGGCCATGGAGCCCTCGACGCCCGGCTGCGCGCCGTTCTGCGCTGCCCAGGCGCTGCGGCGGGCGAGCAGCAGCGAGATCTCGGTAACGGCCGCCAGCCGACCGGCACGGACCTGCGCATTCGCCCGTCCGGCGCTCGCAGCCCACGGGCCGAACAGGTCCCGCAAGCCGGCGAGTTCGCCCCCGAACGCACCGGCGCGCTCGGTGGTCAAGCCGACGGTCATCGCATTCCACCCCTCGTTGACCGCCCCGACCCGCCATTCGTCACCGACCCGCACGTCCTCGTAGAACGTGAGGTTGGTTCGTTCGCCGGACACGGTGTGCACCGGCCTCACCTCGATCCCGTCGCGATCGAGCGGAACCAGGAACATCGTCAGGCCTCGGTGCTTGGGGGCGGCCGCGTCGGTGCGGGTAAGCAGCAACACGTAGTCCGCGACGCTCGCGTTCGTGGTGAACATCTTCGCGCCGTTGATCACCCACTCGTTGCCGTCACGTACCGCACGGGTACGTGCGGCGGCGACGTCGGATCCGCACTCGGGCTCGGTCCACCCCTGCGCGATCACGATCTCGCCGGCCAAAAATCCCGGCACGATGCGCTGGGCGAGCAGTTCGCCGCCGAGTTCCTTGACCACGCCGACGCAGATCCGCGAGGTGCCGACGCCGTGCAGCGGGGCACCCGCGTACTGGAGTTCCTCCGCGAGTGCCAGCGCCTCCAGGGGCGGTAGCCCGAGACCGCCCTCGGCGACCGGCCAGGATGGGGCGATCCAACGCCGCTGCGCCAACTTGCGGCAGAAACCGGCGTCGTGATGCACGCCGGTCGCGTCGATCCGGGCGCGGATCGCGTCGGTGAGTTCGGCGGCGACGAAGGCGCGGGCCTCCTGGCGCAGCGCCTCTGCCGCGGCCCCCCAGCGGAAGTCCATCTCAGCCGTCCCTGTCCGCTCGCTGCGTGCCGAGCGCGGTGCGGTTGAGCTTGCCGGCCTCGGTCCGTGGCATGCGGGCCACGAACTCGAACGTCCGCGGTGCTTTGTACGCAGCCAGCCGGGCCTTGCACCAGGCGCGCAGTTCGGCCGGCGGTGGCGGTTGCTCCGGATCACGAGGTTGCACGATGGCATGCACCCGATGCCCCCACTCCTGGTCCGGCACGGGCACCACCACCTGATCGACGACGTCGGGATGCTCGCTGAGGGCCTCTTCGACCTCCGCCGGGAAGACATTCGCACCGCCGCTGACGATCATGTCGGTACGACGATCCGCGATGTACAGATAGCCGTCGCTGTCGAGCCAGCCGAGATCGCCGAGTGAGCGGTAACCGTCCGCCGACGGCTCCGGCGTGGGCATGCCGATGTACTGGAACACCGGCCGCTCCTCGAGCGACCTCAGGAAGATCTCACCGGTCTCGCCGGTTGGCAGTTCCCGGCCGTCCGGGTCCCGGATGCTGATCCGGCAGTCCATCGGCTTGCCGGTCGAGCCGCGATGCTCGGGCCACTCCAGCCCCGTCATCGCGACGAAGCCGAGCCGCTCGCTGGACCCGTACGTGAACAGGAACGCGGCGGGATCGATCAGTTCCAGCCAACGGTCGACCACCCAGTCCGGAACCTTGGCGCCGCCGTAGACGAGGCGGGTCAGCGAGCGCAGGTTGCGGGTGCCGATATCCGATAGCCGCGCGATCCGCTGCAACATGGTCGGAACCATGACGGTCAGGGTGATCCGGTGACGCTCGATCACGTCTACGGCCAGGGCGGCGTCGAATTTCTCCAGCACGTAGACCCGCGCGCCCTCCAGGGCGAACGGAGCGGCGAACGCGAACCCGTTCACGTGGTAGAGCGGGGAGACGACCAGCGCCGTGGCCGGCCCAGAGGACAGGAAGAACGCGGTGTCCGGGTCCGCACCGACCACGCCGCGGCGGGGCGTGACGATGAGCTTCGGCGAGCCGGTCGATCCGGACGACGCCACGTAGTTGACACAGTCGGGCACGACGTCGGGGAGCGGGCGGTCGTCGAGTTCGGCGGTCCGGGCCAGGTCGTCGCGAGTCAGGACCGGGATGGACGCCTCGTGGCTGTCGCTGACCAGGATCGTCGGTTCGGCCAGTGACAGCAGCCGGTCCATCTCCCAGGACGGCATGTCGTGCCGCAGCGGGAGCAGTACCGCGCCCAGCTTCCAGATCGCCAGCGTGACCAGGATGTGCTCGGCGCAGGTCGGCAATGCCAGCGCGACGACCGCGTCCTTAGTCACACCGAGCTCGGCGAAGCGATGCGCGATCTGGTTCGCCCGGGCCTCGAGCACGGCCCAGGACAGGTCGGTCTCGGTGCCGTCCGGGGCGATCAAGGTGATGTTCGCCTGGTCCGGTCGAGCCGAAGCGAGTTCGGTGAGGGCGCGCCCGAACGAGCGTCCCGCAGCATCTACCATGTGCCAATCATGCCCTGATTGCTCGCCGCGGGTGTGGCTGTGTTCCGGCCAGTCGGCTACTTCAGTGGCGTCTCCGGGATCGTGGCGAGGTTCGAAACCAGCCACGCGCCGTTGGCCTTCGCCATGGTGACCCGTACCGTGCTCTTGTCGATTTTTGTCGTGGTCTGCGTCTTGCTGGTGGTGCTCTGCTGGATGAAGAGCATGACGTCGACCTGTGTCCGGCTCGCGGTCAGCACCGAGGACGCGATCGCCTGCGCCTTCGTCACCGTCTCCGCCTTCTTGGCGCCAGGAGCGATGACGGTGTCGCTGAGCGTCGCGAAGTCCTTCGCGAACTGGCCGGTGGTGTCCTGCCGGGCCCGCGCGTTGTCCTTGTCGAAGGTCTTGTAGCTGTACGAGAGCACCTCGGGTACCCGCTTGGTGGCCTGGGTCAGCGCATCCTTGCGGGCATGGTCGAGCGCCGAGGCGCGGTTATTGTGGACGGCGAGCAGCGAGACCAGGACGGCGAGCGCGATCACGACAGCGCCCAGGAGCGTGGCGCTGACGACCTTCGCGCGGCGCGACGGCCGGATACCGGGCCGGGTCACTCGAACACCACGTTCGAGACGAGCCACTTGCCGCCCTCGCGCTGCAGGGTAACCAGGAACTGGTAGTCGGCTTGCTGTCCCTTCGGCGCGGCCGGGCTGGTGATGGTGGCCCGGGCCGCCACCGTCACGGTAGCGGTCTGGCCCTGGATGTCGCGGCTGCCGACTGCGAGCACCTTTCCGGTCTGCGTGGCCTTGGTTTGCACGAGCAGCGACACGGCATTGGCATTGGTGAATTCCTGCCGCACCCCGCCCGTGACGCCGGTCAGCAACCGGTCGATGTCGCGCTTGGCGGTGGTGGTATCGGTGCCGCTGAGGTTGACGAAGTTGGTCATGGTGACGCGTGCGGCGGCCAGCACCGCGTTGCGGCGGCCGTCCGCGTTGTCGTGGTCACGCTTGTCGAGGAAGAACAGCACGCCCAGGACGATCAGCGCGACCGTGGCCGCGGTCAGGGCAGCGATCGAACCGAGCCAGATCCTGGACAGCCGCCCCCGGGGCGGCTCGGCGCCGACCGGCGACGGAATCTCGGCACCGTGCTCCGCCGCCGCGACGCCGGTGCCGGGCCCGGCCGGGACCCCGGTCCCTTCGTGCGCCGGTCGCGGTGGCCGCCGCACGAAACGGCGCCGGCGTTCGGTCTGGCGCCGGTGCTTTCCGGGTACAGGTGGCGAGCCCATCCGGGCGTCGTCGAGGCCCTCCGGGATCATGGAGCCGAGCCCCCCAATGGGTTGAGGAAGAGCGATTTCCAGTTGGTGATCTGGCCACCGGGAAGCACGTTCCCCAAGATTATCGGGTTACCGCCCGGCAACACCGACACGCCGCTCGCAGGATCGTAGGTGGCGCTGCTCGCCCCGGACCCGTTGTCCGCGAGGAACCCGCTCTGGCCACAGGTGTTGTTGTCGGTGCCGATGCTGCAGGCGGTGCCGAGCGCTTCCGGGTTCGGGTCGAAGATGAGCCCGCAGCCCGCGGCACTGGCCGAGCGCAGGTCCGGGTTGTTCGGACACTGGCTGTTGCGCGCACCACGGGAGATCTTGTCCTTCGCGGGTGTCGTCCCGTTCGCGCCGCAGTACGAGCTCGCCGGGATCTGCGAATTCGGGCTGGCCAGCGACAGGTCGCCCGGGTTCCGGTAGTTGTTCGCCTCCGAGAAGCCGTCGGTGCAGTACTGGCTGTTCACCGACAGCTTGAAGTTCAGCCCGGCGTACTTCTTCCCGTCGAAGACCGGTGAGCTGATGATGTCACCCATGATCGCGTTGTTGGTCGCGGGCAGCACGCTGAGCAGGTGTTGCACGCTCGGCAGGTAGACCTCCACCACCTTGCCGACCGAGGTCAGGTTGGCCAGCACCGAGGGCAGCACCGGCGCGACCTGGTCGAGGAACGCGCTGAGCTCGTTCGCGAACGACGGCGTCTGCGCCACCACCCCGCGGATGTCCGCGTCGCTGTCGACCAGTTGATCGGTCACCGACCGCAGATTGGATACGTACGACTCGAGGTAAGGCGCCACCGACTGTTGCGTCTGCAGCACCAGCTGTGCGTCCTGGATCAGCGTGGTGACCGGGCCGATGTTCGCATTCGCGTCGTGCACCAGTAACTGCCCGGCGTCGACGATGCGCTGCAGTGCGGGCGCGTTCCCGTTGAGGCCGGTGTAGAGCTCGTCGACCACCGTCGTCAGCGCGTCCGAGGGGACCGACGCCACCAGCGCGTTGACGTTCTTGAGCACCGTGTTGATCGGCAACGGCGTCGAGGTATTCGCCTGGAGGATGGTGCCGCCGTGCGGCAGGTACGGACCGCTCGATGTCGACGGGATGAGGTCAACGTACTGCTCGCCGATCGCGGACGTGTTGCGTACCTCAGCGCGGGCGTCGCGCGGAACCTTCACGCTGTCGTTGATCTGCAACTGGGCCACCACGCCGGTGTCGGTGAGCGACACCTTCTTCACGATGCCCACGTCGACGCCGCGCAGGGTGACGTTGGCATCGGGATACAGCCCGCCGCTGTTCGCCAGCTGCACGTTGATGGTGTAGCGGTGGTATCCCAGCAGCTGCGGGATCTTGACGTACGTGATTGCCGCATATGTCACGCCGATCGCGGTCACGATCAGGAAGACGAGGAATTGGAACCTGATCAGGCGACGGTTCATCGTCCACCTCCGGTCAGACTCCCCAGCAGGCTGCCGAGCAGACCGCCGGACGAACCGGTCCCGGCATCGTTATCGCCGAGCAGCCCGCCCAGCGGCGCGGTGGCGGACGGCGTGGGCGGCGGCGTGCTGGCGTCGGCCTTCGGTGCCGGCGTCTGCTCCAGCGGCGCCTTCAACGGGTTGGTCAGCAGGCCGAGCGGGCTGCACAGGTCCAGGCCACCCACTACGGGTGCGCCGGACAGGAAGTTGCGGGTCAGCGTGGAACAGCGCAAGTCCAGGTTCACGAAGATGTTCGAGTAGTCGCCGCGGAAGGTCCGGGTGACGTTGTCGAGCGGGAACGGGTAGGTCGCCAGCTCGCCGATCGACTCGGGCAGGTCCTGTCCGGTGTCGGCGAGCGCTTTCAACGCGGGCTGCAGGTCGTGCAGCGTGCCGACCAGGTCCTGCTGGCTCGCGTTGATCACCTGGGTGGCGACGTCGCCGAGGTGGGACAGCGCGGTGAGGGTGTTGGTGAGGTCGACCCGGTTGTCCTCCAGCGCGGCGAGTCCGGGGCCGATCTTGTCGATGGCGGTGCCGATCACTTGGTTCTGCGATCCCAGCGACGCTGCCAGCGTGTTGACGTGGTCGATCGCGGCGACGATGTCGGACTTCTGCCCGTCCAACCCGCCGACGAAGGTGTTCAGGTTGGTCAACAGCGCCCGGGTGTCCTGCTGACGCCCGGAGAGCACCTGGTTCAACTCGGTGGCGATCGTATGGACCTGGGCCAAGCCGCTGCCGTTGAGCACGGTGGACAGCGCGGCGAGCACCTCCTCCGTCTCCGGGTAGCGACTGGTCTGATCGAGCGGTATCACGCTGCCGTCGTGCAGTTGCCCGGTCGGCGCCGTCCCCGTCGGTGCGGACAGATCCAGGTACTCCGCTCCGAGCAGGCTCTTCTGGCCGATCTTCGCGACCGCGTTCGCCGGCAGCTTCACGTCCTTCTTCAGGCCGATGGTCACCGTCGCGTGCCATCCGTCCACCTTCATGCTCTTGATCGTCCCGACGGTGACGTCGTCGACCTTGACCTCCGCGTGCCGGACCAGGTTCGCGACGTCCGCCATCTCGACGGTGACCGTGTAGCTTCCCGAACCCTCTCCTTTCACGAACGGTGTCGGGAGGGTCTGCGAGCCCCGGATCGAGCAGCCGCAGAGCGCGACGGTTCCGGCCAGTACCAGGACCGCGACGCCGCGCCGACGGGCGTTCATCGGCTGCCACCCGGGGTCATCAGGTTCGCCAGCGACGACGGCCCGGTGTCGCTGCAGGTCACCGTGCGCACGTCCGTCAGGGCCGGTCCCGGCGCCGCGGTGACCTGGTTGCACGCACCGTTGCGCTCGAACGGGCTCACCGTCGGAATCAGCTTGCTCAACGTCGGTACCGACGGGTCGACGAACTTCCCGAGCAACGCCGCGCAACCGGCGGCATTGAGGTTGAGGCCACTGAACAGGGTGCACACCGGCAGCGACGCGGAATTGGCGTTGATCGGTGCGACCGCGCCGGTGAGGCCGCCGCTGACCGGGTCGTAGATGTTGTTCAGGTTGGACAGTGCACCCGGCCCGACCTGCAGGATGTCGGCGAGGTTCTGCCGCTGACTCGCAACGGTGGTGGCGAGCTGGTTCAGCTTCTGCAGGTCGGTCGCCACCAGAGTGCGGTTGTCGGCGACGAAGTCGCGGATCTGGCCGAATGAGTGGTCCAGCGCCGTCAGCGTCTGCCCCAACTCCTGGCGGTTGTCGGCGAGCACGGTCGAAACCTGGTCCAGCTGCTTGTTGAACAAGGCGACCTGGTCATCGGAGTCCTTCAGTGCCGTGACGAAGCTCTGCAAGTTGCGCAGCGTGCCGAACAGGTCGTCGCGGCCGTCGGACAGCGTCGTCAACGCCTGCGACAACTCGGCGACGGTGTCGTGCAGGTTCTTGCCCTGGCCGTCCAGGTTCGCCGCTCCCACAGTGACCAGGTCGGCCAGGGCTCCTTGGGAATTGGCCCCGTTCGGGCCGAGATCGGTGGCGACTTGGTCGAGCTGCTGGAGGATCTGATCCCACTCCACCGGCACTGCGGTACGGGTGATCGGGATGCTGCCCCCGTCAGGCAGGGTTGCGCCGGAGGCATATTGCGGGGTGAGCTGGATGAACCGGCCGGTGACAAGCGTCGGCGCGATGATGACCGCCTCGACGTTGGCCGGCAGCGGCTCATCCGCGTTGACGCTGAATTTCACCCGGACCCGGTCGCCCTGTTGCTGCACCGCGTCGACCACGCCGACATTCACGCCGCGGATGCGCACGTCGTTGCCCTTGTACAGGCCGACCGACTCGGTGAAGTACGCGGTGTAGTGCCGGTGGTGGGAACCGTTCGCGACCCAGAAGAAGACGCCGACCGCGATCAGGACCAACACGATGGCGAGCGAGATGAGCCGTCGCGGTGCGGCTAGCCTGATCATGCGGGCTGGGCGGGGCATCATGGGTTCGCCTTCTGGAGGCTGCCGAGCAGCCCGTCGACGAGGCTGCCGATGACCGGGACGCCGGCCAGCGATACCCCGTTCGGGATGGCGAGATCGGTTGGCGGCAGATTCGGGATGAAGGCGTAGAAGAACGGGCCGCCGCCCACCGCTTCGCCGAGGCCGGTCGCGTACCGTTTGAGCCCGGTGATCGCTGCGACCAGGTCGGACTGATGCTTGTTGAGCAGGTCCAGTACGCCTTCTAGCTGTGTCAGTGCAGGCTTCAGCGTGGTCTTGTTGTCAGCGACCAGGCCGTCCAGCTGGTTGACCACCCGGGTGACACTGATCAGCACGGTATGAATCGCATCGCGCTGGGAGTAAAGCTCTTGCAGTAGCAGGTTGCCGTCTTGGAAAAGCGTGACGAACTGCGCTTTGCGGTCGGAGAGGATCTGGGTCACGCCGTTCGCGTTGGACAGCAGTGCCCGCAACGCTGCGTCGCGGGATGCGATCGTCTCGGACAGTCGGGAGACGCCGCTGAGGGCGGACTTGACGTCGTCCGGCGCGTTCGCGAAGGCTTGCGACAACGTGGTGAGGGAGGCCGCCAGCTGGGTGGTGTTCACCTCAGTGGTGGTGGTGCTCAGCTGCGAGAGCACGTCGGTGATGTCGTAGGGCGCACTGGTACGGGAGATCGGGATCTCACTGCCCGCCTTCAACCGGCCCGGCCCGGCCGGGGTGAGCTTGAGTACCTTCTTGCCGAGGACGGTCGCGGTCGAAATCGATGCCCGGGTATCGGTGCCGAGGTGGACGCCCTTCTTGAGCTTGAAGTCCACCTTGACGTGACCGTGTTGCAGCGTGATGCCACCGACGCTGCCGACGGTGACCCCGCTGATCTGTACGTCCTCGCCGCCACCGAGGCCGGCGACGTCGGTGAAGTCCGCGGAGTAGCCGTTCTCCGTGAAGTGACTGACGATGCTGCGGAACTGGAACCCGGCTGCGAGCAATGCCACCACGACGACGATGCTCACAACCGCGATCGTGATCGGGTTCCGCTCGGTGAAGGACTTGCCTAATATGCGCACGGCGCACCTCCGTGCCGGAGCAGGGGTGCGGGGCGGGTCACGTGCGCGCTCACTTCGGCGTGTCCTGACAGCGGTTCTCGGCGCTGGTGAGCGAGATCGGGCTGGTCGGGTTCGCGTCGGTGACGATCCCGACGCCACAGATGTAGAAGTTGAAGGTGGACGCGTACTGGCCTTGGCGGTTGATCAACCGGTACGCCAGCGGAAGTGAGGACAGTCGCTTCTCCAACTCGGCCTTGCCGGCGTTGATGTTGCTCGCGAGCCGGTTGACCTGGGTGACGCTGCCGGAGATGTCGGGGCGGCTCTGGTCCAACAGGTTGGCCACCGACACCGACAGGTCGGTGATGTGCTGGAACGACCCGGCGATCTGGTCGCGGTCGCCGGCCAGTCCGCTGACCAACTGCTGCAGGTTGGAGATGAGGTCGTAGGTCTGTTGGCTGTGTGCGTTCACCGTGCCCAGAACGGCGTTCAGGTTGGTGATCAGAGCGCCGACGACCTCGTCGTTGTCGGCGAGCGTGCTGGTCAGCGAGCCGACCCGTGCCAGCAGACTGTCGACGGTGTCCGACTGGCCCTGGAAGACATCGATGATGGACGCCGTCAGCGAGTTGACGTCCCGCGGCGACAGTGCCTGGAACAGCGGCTGGAAGCCGTTGTAGAGCGCGTCCAGGTCGAGCGCCGGGTGGGTGTCGTCGCTCGGGATCTCGCCGCCGGGCGGCAGCACCTGGTCGTCGCCCGGCCCCTGCGACAGCTCCAGGAACCGGTTTGCGAGCAGGTCCTTGTACTTGATCGTGGCGACCGTGCCGCGCATCAGCGTGATCGAGCTGTCGACGTTGAACGTGACCACGACGTGGTGGGTGTCCGGCTGTAGCGATAGCCCGGTGACCCGGCCGACCGGGACGCCTGCGATCCGGACGTCGCTGTTGGTCTTCATCCCGGCGACGTCGGTGAAGTCAGCCTTGTAGGTGTGCGTGGAGCGGACCTCGATGTTGCCGAAGGCGATCGTGATGATCGCGCCCAGCAGCAGGCTCACCACGAGCAGGCCGACGGTGACGACGACGGAACGGGCCCGGATCATGGCAGCACGTTGCCCAACAGGTTCGTCAGCGTGCTGGTCAGCGCCTCGGCGCCGCTGGCGCAGGTGTTCACCCCGACCACCGACAGGCAATCGGTCTTGTTCGAGAACGGCGTGTTAGTGCCGTCGTGGAGGCTGATCCGCGGGTACGGATCGACCACCGTGCCATTGGTGAGAGCCGGCATCTGCGTGCCGTTGACCGTGGTCGGTTCGACCGGGCCGCCCAGGCAGTCCGGACCGTCGATCGTGTCGAGTTGCGGCGCGTCCTTCACCGGGTCGTAGCCGGCGGCGCCGGGCAGCAAGCTGGCGAACAGGTCCAGGCCAGGGTTGTCACCGCCGAGGATCGGGCTGATCTTCTCGCGAAGCTCGTTCGTGCTGGTGATCAGGCAGCCCAGCTCGGGGGAGTAGGTCTGCAGGGCGCTGGCCGTGGGGCGCAGCGTGGTCAGCAGCTGTACCAGCCCGTTCTGGTTCTGGGCCAGCACGGACTGCGCGCGCCCCGCCAGCCCGGTCGCCGCGGTCAGGCTGTCGCGTAGTTCCCCCTGGGTAGCCACCAGCGTGTCGCTGGTGGTGGCGAGGTTGGTCAGTATCCGCAGCAGTGCCGGCGAGGCTTGCGCGTACGCGTCCGTCACCGGGGCGGTGAGCCGCAGGTCGTCCTGCAGCGCGCCCAGGTTGCGGTCCAGGCTTTCGGTCAGCTCGTTGGTGCTCAAGATCGTCTGCCCGAGTTCCTGTCCGCGTCCGCTGAGCGCGGTGGAGAGCGTTCCCAGGATGGAGTAGACCTTGGCCGGGTCCACCGCCTGCAACAGCGTGTTGAGGTTCTCCAGCACCGAGTTCGTCTCGATCGCGACCGCCGTCGGCGCGATCACCGCTCCTGACTCGATATGCGCGCTGCTCGGCGAGCGGGGCGGCACCAGGTCCACGTACTTCGCGCCGAAGACGGTGGGCGCGATGATCTGCGCGGACACGTTCGCGGGGATCTTGCCGACTTTGCCGTGCTGCAGGCTCACCTTGATCACGGCGTGGCCCTGTTCCAGCGCGACCGAGCGGACCTGGCCGACCACCACGCCGCGCATGGTCACGTCGGCGCCCTTCTCCAGCAGCAGACCACTGCGGTTCGCCTGGACCTGGGCGGAGACCCCGGAGCTGAAGACCTGCAGGCACGAGCCGACGGCAACGGCCATCAGCCCGAGGATCAGGGCCAGGAGCAGCACGCCGTAGGCCTGGTACCGGACTCTGCGCCACCATGGCGCCGCGTTGGCGCTCATCGCGAGATGTGCAGGGTGTGAGAGTTGCCGTACAGGAGCAGACTCGCGAACAGCAGCACGAACATGATGCCGACGAGTGACGCGCGCACCGACCGGCCGACAGCGCGGCCCACGCCGGCTGGTCCGCCGGTAGCGGTATAGCCGAAGTAGCAGTGCACCGAGATGATCACGAGCGACATCATCAGCACCTCGATGTAGGACGTGATGATGTCCCGCGGGATCAGGAACGTCGAGAAGTAGTGGTCGTAGCTGCCGACCGACTGGTGGAAGAACGTGATCGAAACGAACTTGCCCACCGCGAACGAGGTGAACAGCGCTATCGCATAGAGCGGGGTGATCGCGATGAAGCCGGCGAGGACGCGGGTGGTGACCAGGAACGGGATCGGCGGGACCGCCATCACTTCCAGCGCGTCGATCTCCTCGCTGATGCGCATCGCGCCGATCTCGGCGGTGAATCCGGCGCCGACAGTTGCGATCAGTCCGACGCCGGCGATCAGCGGGGCGGCGATCCGGGTATTGATGTAAGCAGCGAAGAAGCCATTCAAAGCTTCCACGCCGACATTCTTGAGCTGGGTGGACCCCTGGAGCGCTACCTCCGCGCCGGTGGTGCCGGTGAGGAATCCGACGATGACGGCCGTGCCGCCGACCAACGCAAGCGCCCCGGTCCCGAGGAATGTCGCGGAGATCTGCCGAACCACTTCGGTCTTGTAGCGGGCGAGGGTGCGGTAGATGTAGCCGTAGACCTGGACGTAGAAGGCCAGCTGCCGACCGAGGCCTTCCAGCATCCGGCCCGGACCGCTGGCGGCGCGGCCGAGCGCGAGCACCGCTTTGTTGCCGGTGGGGACCGTCGCGTTGTCGCTCACTGCGCACACACCTCCTCGCTCATCCGGTCACCTGCAAACTGATCGCAGTGATAAGGCTGTTGAGGACGAACAGCACGATGAACGAAAGGATCACGGTCTGGTTGACTGCGTCGCCCACGCCCTTGGGGCCGCCCTTCACGGTGAGCCCCCGGTAGCAGGCCACCAGGCCGGCGGCGAGCCCGTACGAGAACGCCTTGATCTCGCCGATGACGAAGTCTTTGAGGCCGGTGAGCAGGGTGAGATTGGACACGAACTGTCCTGCGCTCGCGCCCTGGAGCTTCACCGAGACCACGTAACCGACGGCGACGCCGATCGCGGTCAGCACCGCGTTGAGGCAGATCGCGACGAAGGTCGAGGCGAGCACCCGGGGGAGCACGAGTCGGTGGATCGGGTTGATCCCCAGGACCTCCATCGCGTCGATCTCTTCACGGATCGTGCGGGCACCGAGATCGGCGGTAATGGCGGTCGCACCGGCGCCGGCGACGACCAGCACGCTCGCGATCGGTGCCACCTCGAGCAGTACGCCGATCCCGACCCCGGCGCCGCTGAGGTCGATGGCGCCGATCTGCAGCAGCAGTTGGTTGATGAGGAAAACCACGAAGCCCAGGAACGGGACCATCAACACCACGGCGGGGAAGAGCGACACGCCGGTGATGAACGCGACCTGGTCGAGGAACTCGCCGACCGGGAAGCCTCGGCGTCCGATCGCCCGAAAGGTCTCCAGCGACATCGCCATGAAGCCGCCGATCGGCCGCAGCGGCCTGGCGAACCACGGGTCGACGACGACCGGCCGGGAGTCGGCGGCCGGGCTCGACGCGGTCATCAGGCGGCTACCTTCGACGCGGCGTCAGGTGGGAGCACGCCACGTGAGCAACGCACCGCAACCGCCACGGACAGGTCCTTTCTCGGCCTGGGACGCTCTGCGATACAGAACGACGGGGTGGAACGGACGTGACGGGCGCCACATCACGAAAGGTGTACTAGGTGAGCGTTGAGGAGGATCGGGGCCGGCCCGCCGTCGATGTGGCGCGCGCCACAGTAGGGGGAGACAAACGCGGATGCAACCGCCCAAAACAAATCCGGCCGGACGGCGGACATGCGTATCAGGGATCGCGATGTCTGCAGGCTGAATCGACCTCTACGATGGCACCGGAGCCAGAAGGGTGGAAGGAATTCGGTGAACGAGACACGGCGCGCGGTACCGCACGGGATGTCGAGGCCGTGTCCGGCCCCCGTCCGAGGGTCAGCCCGGAAGGCAGCGTCGTGACCGAACCGACCGACTCGCTTGCTGTGAGTGAGGTGCCGTTCCTACCTTTTTCCGGAGTTCGGGTGCTCGATGCAGCCGGCTGGGTCGCCGGTCCGTTCTGCGCGCAGATGTTGCGCTGGCTGGGCGCAAGCGTGGACCGGGTCGAGCCCGAGGGCGGTGACCCGCTGCTGGCGATGGCGATCCCGCAGCCAGGCGCGGCCGGGACGGCCCGCTGCCTTTACGACGACGCGAACCGGGGCAAGCGCCGGGTCGACGGCCCGTACGCCGCGACGGTGCTCCGGCTGCTGTCCGAGGCGGACGTGCTCGTCTGCGACTGGACGCCAGCCCGGCAGCGGGAACTCGGTCTGGACCTGACCGAAGTCGGCCGTCGATTCCCGCGGCTGGTCGTGGCGGCGGTGACTGGCTACGGCCTGACCGGGCCGGCTGCCGACCGGCAGGCCAGTGAGCTCGTGGTGTATCAGGCGGGCGGAGAAGGTGCCGTGCTGCCGAGCGAGAGCGTGGCGCGGCTGTTTCCGGATCGTCCGCCGGTGCGTGCCGGGCGGTTCCTCGCCGACCACGACGCCGGACTCACCGCGGCCGTCGGCGTCGCCGCGGCGCTGCTCGGCCGCACCGGGCACGGTCGTGGTGAGTTGGTCGACGTGGCGGCCACCGAGGTGGAGATCGGGCTCAACCGGACCACGCTGTCCCGTTCGTTCTTCGAGCGGCGCGACTATGACCGCACCTATCGCGGCTATGACTACTCCGGCAACCTGCGGTGCACCGACGGATGGGTCGCGGTCCGGCCGGTGGAGGAGCCGCACTGGGTGGCGATGTGTCACGAGTTCGGGCTGGACCGGCTCGTCGACGATCCCCGGTTCGCCGATCGCCAAGTCCGGTACGAGAACGCGGACGAACTCACCCCGCAACTGGAGCAGTACACCCGAGATCGCTCCCGTGCGCAGGTACGGGCGGCGTTGCTCCGCGCCGGGTGCCCAGGTGGGCCGTTCTTGGCACCGGCGGAGATCATCGCCGACCCGGCCATCGGCAGTCGCCAGCTGCTGGGGCCGGTCGACGGCGGCGGGGTCGCACCGGTACGCGCGTTTCACGGCCGTTGGGCCGGACCCGGTCCGGGCGCAGCGGTGAGCCGGCCAGCACCGGTACCGGGCCCGCTGCCGCTGTCGGGCCTGCGGGTCATCGACCTCACGTGGGTGGCGGCTGGGCCGTATGCGACGGAGCTGCTCGGCTTCCTGGGCGCTGAGGTGGTCAAGGTGGAGTCGCGGTCGCGGCCCGACCTGTTCCGCCGCCCTCAGGACGGTAGCGACGACCTGGACAGCAACATCCGCTTCATGGACCTGAACCAGGCCAAGCGGTCGGTGCAGGTCGACCTGAAGGACCCGGTGCAGCATCGGCGGCTGCTTGAGCTGGTCGAGACCGCCGACGTGCTGGTGGAGAACTACCGGCCGGGCGTCCGGGACCGGCTGGGTCTGTCCGACGCCGACCTGCTCGCGGTCAACCCGAGCCTGGTGATAGTGGCGTTGTCCGGCTTCGGGACCGCGGCGCTGGACGCCGACCGCCCGGGCTTCGCCAGCATCTTCAACGCCGAGGGCGGACTGGGCTGGATGACCGGGTATCCGGATGCGGTGCCCAGTGACGTCCGGGACACCAACGACCTGCGCTCCGGCACCAACGCGGCACTGGCCGCGATCAGCGGCCTCTACGGGGTCGCACACGGGGCGGCGGGCGCGGTGCTCGACGTCGCGGCCCGCGACACCGTGGTGATCCTGCAGGGCGACCTGCTGCTGCAGGCGTCACGTGGCGGTACGCCGATCCGGGACGCGAACGCGTTGGACTGCGCAGTGCCGTACGGCTGCTGGCGCGGCGGGGACGGGCGATGGGCCGCGATATCGGTCCGGACCGATCAGGAGTGGACGGCGCTGGCTCGATTGATCGGCGCCGACCCCGCGCTGACCCTGTCGCAACGGCTGCAGCAACGGAAAACGCTGGACCGCGCGGTGGCCACCTGGGCGGCCGGACGCAGCGCCGCAGCGCTCGTCGACGCCTGCGTGGCGGCGGGCGTGCCGGCCGGCTTGTCCGCGGCCGGGTCGGACCTGCTGGCCGATCCGCAGCTTGCTGCCCGTGGCCTGCTGCGGAGGGTTGAGCACCCCCGCCTCGGGACCATCACGCTGGTCGGGCCGCCGCTGCGGCTGGGTAGCGCCGGACCGGTTGAGATCGCCCGGCCACCGCTGCTCGGCGAACACGACGCGGTGGTCTTCGCGACGGTCCCGCGGTGACGGCCGCGGAACGGGACCTCGCGTGACGGTCGGCACCGCAGGCTGGGTAGCATCGCAGCCACAGCACGACGACCCGCGTGCCGTATGGCGTGCCTGGGTCGACCGCCGGTGGGCTTCCCACCGATTCCCAAGCGGAGGTAAGCACTGCCGATGAACATCGTGGTCTGCGTGAAGCAGGTGCCCGACACCTGGGCCGAGCGGACGCTCAGCGCGTCCGACAAGACGCTCGATCGCGCCAGCGTCGACACCGTCATGAACGAGATCGACGAGTACGCCGTGGAAGAGGCGCTCCGGATCAAGGAGGCGCACGGCGGCGAGGTCACCATCGTGACGATGGGCCCGGAGCGGGCTACCGAGACGATTCGCAAGGCGCTGTCGATGGGCGCGGACAAGGCAGTGCATCTCACCGACGAGGCATTGCACGGTTCTTGTGTCGTCGCAACCTCCGAGGCGCTGGCAAAGGTGATCGGCACGCTCGAGTACGACTTGATCATCGTCGGTTCCGAGGCCACCGACTCGCGGCTGGCCATCATGGGCGCGCTGCTCGCCGAGCGACTCGGCCTGCCTCAGCTCTCGCTTGCGCGCAAGGTCGAGGTCGAACCGGGCACCTCGGTCAGCGTCGAGCGGCAGACCGAGAACGGCTACGACAAGGTGTCCGCGGCGCTGCCGGCGGTGATCTCGGTCGTGGAGAAGATCAACGAGCCGCGGTACCCGTCGTTCAAGGGGATCATGGCTGCCAAGTCGAAGCCGCTGACGACCCTTTCGCTTGCCGACGCCGGGATCGACCCGGGCTCGGTCGGGTTGGCGAACGCCACCTCGTCGGTGGAGGACTTCCAGGCCCGTCCGCCACGTTCCGGCGGCGAAATCGTGAAGAACGAGGGAGACGGCGGCGTCAAGGTCGCTGACTTCCTGGCCGCGCAGAAGCTCATCTGAGGAAGAGGAACCCCATGGCTGAGGTATTCGTCCTCGTCGAGCACACCGATGGCGAGGTCAAGAAGGTCACCAACGAGCTGCTCACCCTGGCGGGCACGCTCGGCGAGCCGTCCGCGGTACTGCTGGGTGGTGCCGGTGTCGGGGCGCTGGCCCCGAAGCTGGCGGCCTACGGTGCGGCGAAGGTCTACGTGGCCGAGTCCGCGGATTTCGACGACTACGTCGTCGGCCCGAAGGCCGAGGTATTGGCCAACCTGGTGACCGAGCATTCACCGGGCGCGGTGTTGGTCGCCGCGTCGCCGGAAGGCAAGGAGGTCGCGGGGCGTGCTGCGGTCCGTACCGGCAGCGGCATCCTGACCGACGCGGTGGACGTCTCGGCCGACCTGGTGGCGACCCAGAACATCTTCGGTGGAGCCACCATCGTGCACTCGAAGGTCACCAAGGGCACTCCGTTCATCGCCGTGCGACCGAACTCCACCGCGCCGCAGGAATCGGCCGGTGCCGGCGAGGTCGTCACCGTGACCCCGCAGATTTCCGACGCGGCCAAGGGCGCGAAGGTGGTCGAGCGGGTCGTCGAGGCCAAGGGCGGCCGGCCGGAACTGACCGAGGCATCGGTTGTCGTCTCCGGTGGTCGCGGCCTCGGCTCGGGCGAGAACTTCGAGC
>DASZVT010000111.1:0-2395 GCA_035546915.1 Mycobacteriales bacterium
AGCAGAACGCGCACGCTTCCTCGTCCGCCATCCAGTCAGCGCGCGATGCGCTGACGGCCGCCCAGACCACGGCGCAGACGCTGCAGGTGCAGCAGCAGGCACTGGCGTTGAAGTATCAGGACCAGGTCGCCAACCCGGACATCGGTGGTCTGCTGAACCAGGTGACCCAGGCCTCGGTGATCCGCAACGACCTGCGCAGCCGGGTCGCGCGTTATGGGCTCGTCGGCGTCGCGATCGGCCTGGCACTGGGTGTCGCAGCGGCCGTGTTGCTCGACCGCCGCGCCCACCAGCGGCACACCGCGGACCTGGAGCAGGCGCCGGCCGACCAAGAGCCCGACGAGGACGCACGTGAACTGTCGCCCGGTACGGCCGGCACCCGTGGGGACACCCCGGTAAGGGGCGCCGCGGCGGAAAAGAACGGGAACCGCGCGGTCGCTGAACTGGATGAGGCGGACAGAGCGCCGCTCGCGACCTGGGTAGCGCCGGACGACGAACTGCTGGAAGCGGACCTGGACGACCACGAGAGTCGCGCCCGGGTCGGGGCAGACGACGTTGAGCACTCGGACGACACCGAGCCGACGGACGACACCGAGCCCCGCAAGGACGAGCGCCCCAAGGACGACGGTCGTAAGGACGAGCCCCGTAAGGCCACAGCGAAAAGCACCGGAAACGGAACGGACCCGAAGCGTGACGGGCATCCCGCCGGCGCCCGCTCCCCCGCGGGACGGAACGTCGTGGTCAAGTCGGCACCCGTAGGCACGCACGCACAGGACGAGTGGCAGTAACTCCGGTGACCGCGCTGCCCGCGGGCCTGCTGCGCGATCGGCCGGCGTACCTGTATTGCTTCATCGGCTGCATCGTCACGAACATGTTCTCCGGGAACGCGAGCCATCTCGGGTTCCCGGTCGGGCCGGACCGGCTGCTGTTCTTCGCCGGCGTGGTCCTGCTGCTGCTCGACCCCGAAGCGATGCGAGCCGTCCGGCTGCGCCCGCGGCTGGTGCACGTGCTCGCTGTCCTGATGGTCGCGATCGCGGTGTGGTCGGCGTTCATGGTGCACACCCTCACGGAGCAGATGGGGTACTACGCACTGCTCGACCGCCTCATCGTCCCGTTCGCGTTCCTGTGCTGCGCACCGATCGTGTTCCGCACCCGGGACCGGCGTGACCTGCTGCTCAAGGCACTCGTGTTGGTCGCGCTCTACCTGGGCGCCACCGCATTCTTCGAGATGATCGGCCCGAAGGCCCTGGTCTTCCCCCGGTACATCACCGACCCCAGCGTGGGCATCCACTACGGCCGGGCTCGGGGGCCGTTCGTCGAGGCCGTCGCGGATGGCCTGGCCATGACCCAGTGCGGATTCGCTGCGGCGTTCGCGGTCGTCCAGCTCCGTGGGCGGTGGCGGTGGGTGGCCGGGCTCGCGGCCGTGCTGTGCGGGCTCGGCGTGCTACTGACGCTCACCCGCTCGGTGTGGCTCGGCGCGATCGTCGGGGGTGTCCTGGTCTGCATCAGCATCCGCGAGCTGCGTCGGTTCCTGCCTGCCCTGGTCGCGGCCGGGGTGGTCGGGGTGTTCCTCGCTTTCGCCTTGGTCCCGGGGTTGAGCAACCACACCAGCGACCGGCTGCACGACCAGCTGCCGGTCTGGGATCGACAGAACACCAACGCCGCCGCGTGGCGCGCGGCATCGCAGCATCCACTCACCGGCATCGGCTGGATGAAGTTCATCCAGGTCGGCCCTGAGTACGTTCAACAGGCGGCGACGTACCCGATCACGAACGTCAATATCGAGGTACATAACGTCTTCCTGTCCCGAGCCGCTGAACTGGGATTTCCGGCTGCGGGAGTGTTCGTCGGGGTGGTGCTCGCGGGCCCCGGCTTCGCGCTCGCACGCGGTCCGCGCCGGAGTCGCTCCCCGGACGGCGACGACTCCGACATGCGGGGCTGGTGGGCGGTGTTGCTCGGCGGCTTCTGCGTCTGGATCAGTGCTGCGATGCTCACGCCACTGCCTTACGCACTACCGAACCTGCTGCTCTGGTTGGAGACTGGGCTCGTCCTGTCCGCGTACCAGACCCGGTCCAGGCCCTCCCCCACCGGGAGCGTGCGACATGATCGTCGCCATGGCGATGCTCAGGTCGCACAACCCAGTCGTGCCGCCGGAACTCCCGTCGCCGCCGGCAGGTGACGGTGACGACCTACGGCTTCCCGTAGTTCGCCGGGAGCGCCTGCAGCTTCGTCCACGGGAAGTTCGTCAGCATCTGGTAGCTCGGCGTTCCGTTCATGATCGCGGTCCACGGGTTGGTGCCGGTGGCCTGCTGCATCGGAACCCCGCTCTCGGCCTGGACGGCCACCGCGCCGGACTGGTCGGTGACGATGAAGCCGTACTTCTGCGCCGCCCGGGCGA
>DASZVT010000112.1:0-4523 GCA_035546915.1 Mycobacteriales bacterium
TTGATGAACGTGTTCGTCAGGATCCGGTACAGCCACGCCTTGAGGTTCGTCCCTTCGCGGAACTGATGGAAAGCTCCGAAAGCCTTGGCGAAGGTCTCCTGCACCAAGTCTTCGGCATCGGCCGGGTTCCGCGTCATCCGCATTGCCGCGGCATAGAGCTGGTTCAGATACGGGAGCGCATCCCGCTCGAACCGGGCAGTGCGCTCCTCGATGGGTTCCGGAGCTGTAGCCCGACTGTCGCTTTCGACGAAGATCCCCTCCTCAGAGGCATCGACTGGGGTCACGACCAGTGCAGCCGTCACCGGGCCCGTGGCGGTCGACGCGGATGCCCGGGTCGGGCCGCCGCGGTCCTCATTTGAGCCTAGTCCGCGGCTACGACGGGATTGCCTTCCCGCAGAACGGGTGTCATACGGGCGGGCAGCGACCCGCTCGCGCGACGGACCCGGCTGGGTGCCGGCGTGGCAGCCGACCTGGGAACCAGCCTGCATCGGACCTCCTCGGCGCATGAGCTGCACTCAACGCCTCGGAAACGCTCCGACCTCCTGCCTTGTTCCCTGTAACCGCTCGACTAACCACGACGTGGCCGCCATAGCCATGGCTTCGGTGGGAATGTGCGCGACGGCCGGGAAACGACGCAGCGTGACGTTCCGGCCGCGGCGCGGCATGCCGAACGGATCCCGCTCCCCCTGCAGAACCAGCACCGGCACCCGCGCCGCCGCGGCACGCAACTCGCCACCCCGATCCGGCCTCGGCTCGGCTGACCGGCCCTGCGGCGGGCGCCAGGGGAACCCCAGACACGCCACCGCGCGAGCGTCCGCCTGCTCGGCGCATCGGCACGCCACCCGAGCGCCGCTGGACCGCCCGGCGAACACCAGCGGCAGCCCGGGGCCGTACCGGCGCAGCTGTGGCAGCGCTTCCAACAGCACGCGATCCAGCAGGTGGGCGGGGTCCGGGCTGCGCCGGCCGGCCACCCGGTACGGCTGGTCGAAACGAACCGCGACGACGCCGGCCGCGGTCAGCGCCTCGGCCATCACCGGCAGCGGGGCGGCGCTGGTATCCGTCCCGGCCCCGTGCAACAGAATCGCCAAGCCGATCGGCTCGGCCGGCCGCGGCGGACGGGAGACGACGGCGCGTGCCGGCCCCCGGGACGTATCGATGCTCCGTTCGCGGCTGGTCACGAGCGCGATCCTCTCGTGCCGCCCCCAGCAGCCGGGCGGAGCCGCCGTCACGTCACGATGCGACGGCGGCCACCGTCCGGTGGTGATGCCGCCAGACCGCGCGCATGCTGCGGCGCTCCGCGGTAGTGGTGCCACCCCAGACCCCGTCGATCTCGGCGCGTCCCAGCGCCTCCGCGAGGCACGGACCGGCGACCGGGCAGCGCCGACACAAGGCGCGCGCAGGAGCCAGCTGGTCGTTGTCGACGGGGAAGAAGACGTCGGGGTCGTCGGCGCCCACGCAGGAGCCTGCCTCGCGCCAGTCGCGACCGGTTTCGGCATCGAGCGCGGCGCGGAATCGTGCGTCACCGTAGACGCGACGGAGCAGGTCTGGGGTGAGGATCACTTTGCGCACGTCTGTCCCTTCGCCGGACCCGAGGTTGTCGTGCCCCTCCGTTCACCGACCGGTGTGGCCGCGTCCGGGGTGCACGGGTCTGCTACCCCCGGTTCTCACCGCTCACACCTGGCGAACTCGATATTGCTGCGCCGGTACAAGCGGCCGCTACCGTGGGCCGGTGACGATCGCCGGTACCGAGCGCCCCGCGTGGCCGGCGCCGTACGCGACCGGCCCGGTTCGCGGCACGGTGCGGCTGCCGGGGTCGAAATCGCTCACCAACCGGGCACTGGTGCTGGCCGCGCTGTCCGACGGGCCGTCTCGTGTGCTGGCGCCGCTACGCGCCCGAGACACCACCTTGATGGCGGCGGGGCTGGCGATGCTCGGGGCAGGGGTGACGGACGGGGCGGACGGGGCGTGGGAGGTCGTCCCGGCGCCGCTCGCGGCGTCGCCCGCCACCGTCGACTGCGGGCTCGCCGGCACGGTGGCTCGGTTCCTGCCCGCGCTGGCCACGCTCGGCAGCGCACCAGTGCGGTTCACCGGTGACCCGCGGATGTCCGAACGGCCGCTCGGACCCCTACTCTCCGCGCTGCGCACGCTCGGCGCGCAGGCGGACGCGGACGCGATCCCGGTGACCGTGACCGGGCCTGCGCACGGCGGCCCAGTCACGATCGACGCGTCCACGTCATCCCAGCTCGTCTCGGGGTTGCTGCTGGCCGGCGCAGGCTGGCCGGAAGGCTTGGACCTGCACCATCGCGGCCCACCGGTCCCCTCCGGATTCCACCTCGCGATGACGGTGCGGATGCTGCGCGAGCACGGCATCCAGGTCACGGCAGGGTCCGACCGGTGGCAGGTAGCCGCCGGGCCTCTCCACGCGCGGGACCGGGTGATCGAGCCCGATCTGTCCAGTGCCTCCGCGTTCCTGGCCGCCGCGGCGGCGACCGGCGGTGAGGTGACCGTTCCGGGGTGGCCGGCCGAGACCGACCAGCCCGGTGCACTGCTCCCCTCGCTGCTCGAACAGATGGGGTGTACGACCACCCGTTCCGGGGAGTTCCTGACGGTCCGCGGTCCAGACCGGCTATCGGGCCTCGACGCCGACCTGCGGGACTGTCCGGAGCTGGCCTTGACCCTGGCCGCGCTGGCCACCCTGGCCTCGTCCGAGTCGCGGTTGACCGGCATCGCGCACCTGCGCCTGCAGGAGTCCGACCGATTGGCAGCGATCGCGGACCAACTCGGCGTGCTCGGCGCCCGCATCTCCGTGCTGGCGGACGGCGGCCTCCAGGTTGCCCCCGCCCCCCTCACCGCTCCGCGCAACGGCGCGCTCGACCCACATGCCGACCACCGACTGGCGATGGCCTACGCGGTCGTCGGGCTGGCGGTGCCGGGGGTACGGATCCGCGATATCGCCACCACCGCCAAAACCGTGCCCGGGTTCGACCGGCTCTGGGAGGACCTGGTGCGCGGGTGAGCCCACGAGGGCTCGACGAGGACGACGTCCGGGTCCGGCCCGGACGCGGTTCGCGGCCGCGGACCCGGCGGCGCCCGGCCTATGCGGACGCCGCCGACGCACTGGTGATCGCGGTGGACCGGGGCCGCTGGACCTGTCGGCTCGGTATGGACGGCACCGGGGCGGAGGTGACGGCAACCCGCGGCGGCGACCTGCGGCGCATCCCCGTGGTCGTCGGCGACCACGTCCTGCTCGACGGCGACGTGAGCGGCCAGCCGGATGCGCTGGCCCGGATGGTGCGCCTGCATCCGCGGCGCTCACTGCTGGCCCGCACTCCGGACGACACCGAGAGCACGGAGAAACCTGTCGTCGCCAACGCCGACCTGCTCGTGGTGGTCACCGCGCTGCTGGATCCCCCGCCCCAACCGCGGCTGATCGACCGTTGCCTGGTCGCTGCGTACGCCGGCGGCCTGACTCCGGTGCTGTGTCTCACCAAGGTCGACCTCCACGGCGCGGACGACACCGACCTGCGGCGGCTGTACGAACCGCTCGGGGTGCAGGTGATGACGTCGGGGTTGGACCGCCCGGTCACGCCGTTGGGCGCGCTGCTGCGCGAGCGGATCTCGGTGCTGTTCGGGTCCAGTGGCGTGGGCAAGTCCACCCTGGTGAACCGGTTGGTGACCGGCGCGGCGCAGGCCACCGGCCGGGTGTCGGGCGTCGGCAAGGGGCGGCACACCACGTCGGCCGCTCTCGCTCTTGAGTTACCCGCCGGCGGCTGGGTCATCGACACCCCGGGAGTGCGCTCGCTCGGGCTCGGCGCGGTCACGACCGAACGCGTGGTAGCCGCTTTTCCGGACTTGGCAGAGGCAGCAGAGCACTGCCGGCCCGGCTGCGATCATCTGCAACCCGGCTGCGCCCTCGACGATCGTGAGATCACCGGCGAGGTGGACCCGACCCGGGTCGAGTCACTGCGGCGGTTGCTGCGCTTGCGCGGTTGACCAGTGCCGACTCAACGACCGCGTTGACGCGGCAGCGAATCCGACGGCTCAGCGCTTTACGGCCGCGGCCGGTCGCGCGCCAACGATCACGAACACCACCGTCGCGGTCTCGTCCGACCGATTACGCCACCCGTGTACCACGCCGTTCTGGACAACCAGATCGCCCGCACGCAACGCCACTTCATCACCGGAGGGCAGCACGAGGCAGAGCTCCCCGGCGAGCACTACGCCGTAGTCGACCGTCTCGGTTGCGTGGACAAGGAGTTGTCCGACCTCGGCGTGCGCCGCCATATCGTCGAAATCGGTCTTGACGCCTTCGGGCGGGTCGTCGAGACCGAAGCCGGGAGGGTAGGTGATGTGTAGGAAACGAACGCCACCCGGCGGTGGGAAGAAGTCCTGATCCGCTCGGGTGGATTCCACCCCGGTCTGCGGCATGGCGACGACCTCATCGGTCGCCCACACGTACGTGATCTCGACGCCGGGCATGTCGGACAGCACGTGGGGCGGCGGCCCGTCGCTGACGAATGATT
>DASZVT010000113.1:0-8092 GCA_035546915.1 Mycobacteriales bacterium
GACCGTGCAGAGCAAGGGTTTCCAGGACCAACTCGACGCCTTCCTGGCCGACTGCAGCGGGTCGTCGAAGTGCGCTTGGAAGATCGACGGCGACCCGCATGCCGCGTTGCGTTCGCTGGTAGCCCGGGTGGACCGAGAGCCGGTACCGGCGGGCGGCCGCTCGTTGTATCCGGGACAGCTCTTCTTCGGGATCGGGGAAGCGCTCTATGACCGCGCGACCTGGCCGCTGCTGGCGCGGGCGCTGGCGGCCGTGGCCAAAGGGGACGGAGCGTCGATGCTGCAGCTGTCCGATGCCTACACCGATCGGGACGCGGCCGGTGACTACAGCAACCTGATGGCGGCGAACCTCGCCTACAACTGCCGCGACTACGCGTGGCCGCGGGACCCGGACGCCTTCCTCGCGGATGCGCGTGCCAGCGTGGCGACCGCGCCCGACTTCGGCATGGACAACCTCGACACGACCCTGGCCTGCGCGTGGTTCCCGCCGGTTGACAGCGGCAGCGCGATTGCGCCATTCACCGCGGCCGGATCGCCGCCGATCGTCGTCGTCGCGACCACCGGCGACCCGGCGACGCCGTATTCGGACGGGGTGGCGCTCGCGAAGCAACTGTCGAAGGGGGTATTGGTCACCAACGTCGGCGAGCAGCACACCGGATATGGCTACTCGAGCTGTGTGCGCGGCTACGTAGACGCCTACCTCACCGACCTGACGGTGCCTCCTGCCGGTGCCCGCTGCGACGACGAGGGCTGAACCCGGCGAGCCGGGCCGTGGGACTCAGCGTTCGTCCCGCAGCAGGTCGACCGCGAGGCCGAACACCGCGGTGACCTCGCGCTCCATCGCGGCGGCCAGGGTCGCGTCCACCGCCTTCTGTGCCTGCGGCCCGCCGGGGTGGTCGACTAGGCGGACGGGGGTCACGCAGCTGGCGGTACGACCGACCACCTGTTGCGCACCACCCGCACCTGGCATCGGAGCGGATCGTGAAGCTCAGTCTCGCTGGTGCACCATCGGCATGCCGGGCACGCTGCTGCGCCCCTTGACCACGTACGGCGAGGCGAGCGAGCCGATGTACACGTCGCGCAGGTCCGGCCCGCCCCAAGCCACGCTCGTGGGTGACTTGAGCAGTGCACCGTCGGGATCCTCCAGCACCGTGACCGCCTGACCCTCCGGCGTGATCGCGACCACCCGGTTCGGGAAGACCAGCGTTACCCACAGGTTCCCGGCGGCGTCGAAACCGCATCCGTCCGCCATGCCCCACCGGCGCGTCACCGCCGGGTCGGCCATCAGCGCCGCCGCCTGGGCCCCGAACTCGTCCGGACGGCGCTCGCCGAGCGGCGGGCCGTATGCCTGCTGGGGTCCCAGCGTGCACCGGTCCGCACCGATCGGGTACCGCACCACGTCGGCGGCCACGGTGCGCACCACGTAAAGATGTTGCTCGTCGCGGTCGAGCGCCATGCAGTTGGGGAAGTTGACATCCTGCGCGACCACGGCAGGGTTCGACCCGTCCGGGTCGAAGCGGACGATCAGCCCGTCGGCCCTGCCGGACCTGATCGTGTCCTGCAGGTCGTCGTTCTGCGTGCACACCGAGGCCCAGATGGCGCCCGCGGAATCGACCAGCGCGAAGTTGATCCAGCGGATGGAATGGCCGGCCGCCTCGTCCCGGGCCAGCACCGTGATCGCGCCGGACTGCAGGTCGACCTGCTGAAGCAGGCCGTGTCCGAAATTGGCGACAAGGGCATGGCTACCGGTGGCGGTGACCGCGAAGCCGTTCGGCTCGCCGCCGGCGGCACCGATCCGGCGCAGTGTCCCGTCCGGGGAGACCTCACCGATGGCCGACGACTTGTCCGACGCCAGCAGTCGCCCGTCGCGGGTGACCATGACGTGCTCGGGTCGGTCCAGGCCGTGGCCCACGGAAACCAGGTCGGTGACGCGAATATCCGGTGCCATCAGCGAGCAACTCCTCTTCATCCGTGGCAGTCAACTGTCATATCGTACGGATCTCGACCATCTCGGGAGGGATCATGGCGGACAATGTCTCGCAGAGCATCAGCGAGACCGGGGTGCCGACACGCTCGGTGCAACGGGATCCGGAACAGACCCGCAAGGCGCTGGAGGGTTGGTTCGCCGCCGCGCTTCCGGACCGATCCCAGTTGCGGATCACCGAGGTGCGCGTACCGGACGCCAGTGGTGTTGCCAACGAGACGTTGATGTGCGACGCGACCTGGACCGAAGATGGGCAGGAGCACAGCGACGGTTACGTGGTCCGGGTCAACTCGCCCGACTTCCTGTACAAGGACGTCGATCTGGAAGTGCACGCGAACATGTACCGGGCGCTGCGTGATGAGCCCGGAATCCCGGTGCCGGTGGTGATCGGGTACTGCGCGGATACCTCGGTGCTCGGCCAGGCGTTCTTCGTCATGGAGAGGTTGGACGGGCAGGTGCCCGGTGACACGCCGCCGTTCCACACCACCGGCTGGGTGTACGACCTGCTCCCCGAGCAGCGGGAAGCGCTGTGGCGTCGGTCGGTCGAGGTGATGGCGCGCCTGCATCGTGTCGATCCGGCCAAGCTCCCCTTCCTGGAGCGGCCGCGTTACGGCGGCAACGGCCTGGAGCAGGATCTCGGCTACTGGCTCGACTACGGGCAATGGGCGTCGCGTGGCCGGCCACACCCGGTGATCGACACCGCTGCGGACTGGATTCGGGCGAACGTGCCGAGCGCGCCGGTCTGCGGGCTGGCGTGGGGCGACTCGCGGATCCCGAACATCATGTTCCGCGACCTCGAGGTGGTCTCGGTCTTCGACTGGGACATGGTTTGTCTCGCCGGTGCCGAGTCCGACCTCGCCTGGTGGACGGTCATGGACTACACCAACACCGAGTCCGGTGGCGTGCAGCGGCTGCCTGGCATCGGCAGCCCGGCCGAGACGGTGCGGTTATGGCAGGAACTCTCCGGTCGGCCGGTCCGGGATATGGACTTCCACCTGGTGTACGCCGCGTATCGGCTGGCGGTCATCCTGGTCCGGCTCGGCGACCTGTTCGCCTCGGCGCAGTCGATGCCTGCGGAGATCACGGACGCGCTGATCAACAACAATCCTGGGGTCCAGTACCTGGCCCAGATGTTGGAAATCCGGTACGACGGGCCGATCCAGATGCCGTGGCCTGGACTTCAGATCTCATAAACCGCTGACAGCAGAGTGTCAGTCCGGCGAAGGAGGGACTAGATGGCAGGCGGTACCGCCGCAGCAGCAGGCCCGGAGCGCTTCGAGATCGCCATCGGCCAGGCGGACCTGGACGACCTGTCCGAGCGGCTGCGCCGGACCCGGTGGGCACCCGACTTCGGGAACGACGACTGGTCGTTCGGAGTGCCGGGCGGCTATCTGCACGAATTGGTGGAGCACTGGCTGTCGCGATACGACTGGCGGGCGCACGAAGCCGCCATGAATGCTTGGGAACACTGGCGGGTGGCGGTCGACGGAGTGCCGATCCACTATCTGCGGGTTCCCGGCCGTGGCCCGGACCCGCTCCCGCTGATCCTCACGCATGGTTGGCCGTGGACGTTCTGGGACTACCGGCATCTGCTGGGACCGCTGACAGATCCGGCCGCGCACGGGGGAGACCCGGCTGACGCGTTCGAGCTGATCGTCCCGTCGTTGCCTGGATACACGTTCTCGACACCGATGACGGTGTCCGGCGTCAGTTTCGCGCGGACCGCCGAGCTGTGGCACCGGCTGATGCGTGACGTGCTCGGATTCGAGCGCTACGGGGCGGGTGGCGGCGACTGGGGTGCTTTCGTCACGGCGGACCTGGCGCACACCAATCCGGAGGGCCTGGTGGGCGCCTACCTGACTTTCCCGGCCCTGCTCGGAGCCGATCTGGCCGGTTTATCCCCGGACGCGTACGCCGCCGACGAGGTGGGCTGGTTCGAGCAGACGGCGGCCGGACTCGCGGTCAGCGGCAGCCACATGGCCGTGCACACAGCCGACCCGCAGACGCTCGCGTACGCCATGGCGGACTCGCCGGTGGGGCAGGCGAGCTGGATGCTGGAGCGGCGGCGGGCATGGAGCGACTGCGGTGGTGACGTGGAACGCCGGTTCAGCAAGGACGACCTGATCACCTCCTTCGCGCTCTACTGGCTGACCAACAGCTTCGCGTCGGCGGTGCGGCTGTATGCGGAATCGTTCCGTACGCCCTGGACGGCGCGCCACGACCGGACGCCGGTGCTGCAGGCGCCGACCGGGATCGCGGTCTATCCGCATGAGATCGTGCTCGCGCCTCGTGCACTTGCCGAGCGGTTCGCGAACCTCGTGCACTGGACCGTGATGCCGCGGGGTGGCCACTTCGCTCCGGCCGAGGAGCCCGAGCTGTATGTCCAGGACGTACGAGCTTTCTACCGTCCGCTGCGTGCGCGCTGAGGGAGCTGACGTAGCTGGTATTGACTGCGGTCCAGGCGCTTCCGGTCAGCGGAAGACGCTTTCGCCTACGTCGATCATGGCGTCGAGAAGCTGCGTGGGTGGCGGGGTTCCCTGCCATTCCCGTTGCGCCCTGGATGACATGATGTGCTCCCGGTTTCGCAGCGCGTACATGCTTTCGCGGCGACCCGAATAGCCCGGCGGTTGCCGCAGCATCCACAGGATGCCCTCCGCGGCGACCTCGGCAGGCTCCCAGTCGGAACGGTCGAGTCCCGGCGTATTGGCGACGAAACCCTCTGAGGCGACCGGGATGTCGATGCGGAAACAGTTGACGGCGATCCGCTCCGGCCGCAGTTGGACAGCAGCGTCGAGGGTGAGCCGCTCGAGAGCGATCTTCGAGGCGCCGTAGGACATCAGGCCTGGGATAGGGGAGAACGCCGCCATCGAGGAGAGGTTGACGATCGCGCCGCCGCCGCGGCGGCGCATGTGCTCGGCGACCTCGCGGATCGCGATGAACGGTGCGCGGAAGTTGACCTCCATGATCAGGTCGTGCCGCTTGAGCGGGATGTCTAGGCCGCCGGAGAACGTGATGGCGGCGTTGTTGACGAGGATGTCCACACCGCCGAGTTCCTCGGCTGTGGTGGCGACCATGCGCACGACATCCCGCTCCTCGGCGAGGTTCGTCGGGACGGCGATGGCGGTTCCGCCGTCGGCGTTGATGCGCGCGACCGTGTCGTCGAGGGTCCCCGGTGTGCGTTGCGGTGCCGATGCGGTCGACCGCGCCGCACAGGCAACTCGGCAGCCCGCTTGCGCGAGAGCGATCGCTGTGGCGGCGCCCACTCCCCGGCTTGCGCCGGTCACGAGGGCGACCTTCCCGTCGAGATCCATGCAGAGCCCTTTCGTTCGATCTGAACCGCGCCTCAACAGGAGCCGCGTTGACGGCGGCCGGGCGCCGACAACCGTCGGCCAATTCTGTTGCATCGCGCGTCGATCACGAAACGGTGGCGCGGTCGCGAGCGGATCGTGCACCGATGGGGCAGGATCATGGGTGCGGAAGGACCGGAAGACGCGGATGTCATCGCTGTCGACAGATGCCGCCAGGTCGACGCGGCGGACTGCGCCGCCGACGGACAGTGGGAGTTCCTGCTCGCGGCGCCGCCGCTGAAGGTTACCGGGGCTGTCGGCTCGCCGTTGAACCCGCTGGCGTTGAAATAGCCCGAACCCCAGGGGCGAGCGAGCAGGAATACGACGTGCTGCGGCGTTTGGACCAGTACGCCGAGATGCTGCCGCACCTCAAGCAGCCGCGGTAAGGACGGCCGCCCCGGGCCACTCACACCGCCATCTGGCCGCCGTCGACGGCGATCGTGGTGCCTGTGATCATCCCGGCCAGGTCGGAGGCGGCGAACAGCGCGACCCGGGCGATGTCGTCAGGCTCGGCCATCCTGCGCATCGGCAGTACATTCTCGTACTCCGTCGAGCCCGCAGCGGCGCTCAGCGCCTCGGATGCCTCCAGGACGCCCTCGGTGCGGGTCGCGGTGGGCGCGAGCGCAACCACGCGGACCCCGTGCGGACTGAACTCTCGGGCGAACGCCTGGGTCAGGCTGCGTACCGCACCTTTGCTGGCCGCGTAGTGCACACGTCCGTCTCCCGACACCCGAAACCCGGACACCGAGGCGAGGTTGATAATCACCCCGCGGCCGGCGTTCACCATGTGACGGCCGGCGGCACGGCAACCGTAGAAGGTGCCGTTCGTGTTGACGTCGAGCACCCGCAGCCACGCCTCGTCGGAGATCTCCAGAGCCAGGTCGACCGGGTAGATGCCAGCGTCGTTGACCCAGATGTCCAGGCGTCCCTTCGCTGCGATGCTCTGGTCGACAAGGTCCTGGACACGGGCGGGGTCGGTCACGTCCATCACCGCCGCGGTCGCGTCGAACCCGTCGGCGCGTAGCTCCGCCGCGACGTCGTCGACCTCTTCTCGCTTGTCCGCGAGCAGGACACTGGCCCCGACGTGCACGAAGCGCTCAGCGATTGCGCGCCCGATGCCGCGCGCCCCGCCGGTGATCACCGCGTGCCGTCCGTCGAGACGGATGAGCTCCTCTGCGCTGCCCCGCATCAGACCACCTCGCTGTGTCTGCACGTTGCCTGCCGTTGCAGGTCGAGGTCATACAGGGCGGCCGAGGGATTGTGAGCACAGCCTCGAAACTCTTTACTGTCAGGCATTTCTACCCTACCGCGTTCAACGCATAGGGGGTAGTCCCGCGAAGTCGGACTTCGTTCCGACGCGCGAAGACCTCGACCGGATGACCCCGGTGGAACTCGCTGCGGCGGGGCAGTGGCAGGTCAGGGAGCGGGGTAGCTGGCGTGCACTTCGAAGCGAGTGACTTGCGGTTGCGGCATGTCGCCGACCTTCACGAACGCGGGCTGCAGACGCTCAGCAAAGAACTTGTCCCAGGCGGCCTCAGACCTCCACCACTCGATAACACAAACGCCGCCGTCCGACGTCGAGCCCGCTGCATGCGCCAGGATCCCCTCCGGCTTGCCTTTCTCGCCCTCCCAGCCAAGCTCTTTCTGGATAGCGTCGTATTTGTCGATGCCGACACCGGAGAATTGCATGATCTGAGCGAGCGCCATGGTTGGGCCTCCGTAGTCCGACGGCATGAGCAGACAGGGACTGCCCGGTTAAGGTATTCCTTCCGACAACCCGCGAACAGGCCCCGTCCGGCAACACGAGATGTTGGTAGGCCTTACTTGCCCCCATGAGAACCGACTCGGATTCTTTGTGATGGCCGGAGCGGTTATCGAGTTGGTCGTCTGGCTGAAACGGGCTAACGGACGGTGAGTGTGGTTCTACCCTTGGACAGTGCGTGTCGAGTTGCCTGAGCTGATCGTGGTCGATCTCGCTGCCTGGCGGGAATGGCTGGTCGTACATGCCGCGAGTTCGGCAGGGGTCTGGCTGGTGCTGGCCAAGAAGGGCACCACGGAGCCGACCACCCTCAGTTACGACCAGGCCCTCGACGAAGCGCTGTGCCACGGCTGGGTTGACGGGCAACTGGCCGGTCGAGACGCCCACACGTTCCGGCGGCGGTTTACCCCGCGCAGGCCAAACAGCGTCTGGTCCAAGCGCAACACCGAGCACGTACGGCGGCTCACTGCCGAGAAACGCATGCGCCCTGCCGGCCTTGCCGCGGTCGACCGGGCCAGGGCGGACGGGACCTGGGACGCCGCCTATGCCGGTGCGGCCAGTATCCAGGTGCCCGACGATCTCGCCACGGCTCTAGACGGGACCCCCCGGGCGCGGGAGAACTTCGAACGGCTCGACGGCGCCAACCGCTATGCCGTGCTCTACCGGGTCACCACCGCCAAGCGGCCCGACACGCGCGCCCACCGGATCGAACAACTCGTCGCCATGCTTGCCCGCGGAGAAACCCTCCATCCGCGCCGGTGAGGACTCAGTTCGAGTGGCCGGGGTTGTCCGCTCACCAGTGGCTGAGTCCTGCTGGCCGATGTCACAGCTCGGGTCGAAGTCCGGACTTCCAAACCGGTGGGGCACCAAACCAGTGGGGCGGGCGGGGCTCGAACCCGCGACCGAGGGATTATGAGTCCCCTGCTCTAACCTGCTGAGCTACCGCCCCGGCGGGACTGACCTTAACGGGGGCGGCTGGGACGCGTGCGCCGCGGCTACTCAACG
>DASZVT010000114.1:0-3351 GCA_035546915.1 Mycobacteriales bacterium
TCAGCGGTATCAGCGCGATCCGGCAGGGCAAGCACTTCGAGATCGAGGTCGACGACCCGGCCGGAACCGACCCGCTGGAACGGGTCCGGGAGTTGGCCGGCACGCTGCTGGCGAACCCAGTAATCGAGGACTTCACCGTACGGCTAGATGATTGAGGCCCCTTTGTCCGGTGCGGAAGGTATCGCGCGCACCGTACCGGGTAGCACCACACCGTGGAGCTCACCCTGGGGCTTTGTCTGCCACGTGACGCGCTGAGTGTCCCAGTAGCGCGTCACATCGCAGCGCAGGCCCTGCAGGCCGCAGGTTTCGACGCCAGCGATGTCGAGGCCATCGGCTTGGCGCTGACTGAGGCGTGTACCAATGTGCTGCGTCACAGCGTGGACGGCGACCGGTACGAGGTCCGAGCCCGGCTGGACGAGCAGACCCTGGTGTTGGAGGTGATCGACGCCGGGCACGGTTTCGACGGAACCGCGCTGGGGAGCATGGACAGCGACGGCGTGGACCCCAGCGCGGAGAGCGGTCGCGGTGTCCAGCTGATGCGCGCCATGGTGGACGACGTCCGCTTCGATTACACCCCGGGTCGCGGCAGCATCGTGAGCATGACCAAGAACCTGCATGCGTCGGTGGGTTCGGCGCCACTTCGGCTGCGGCCGGAGGAGGCCTGAGTCTCGGGTAGGCTGGCAGGGTGCCGCCGCGCGTCGGAGTCGTAACCTTTCCCGGCAGCCTCGACGACCGTGACGTGCAGCGCGCGGTAACCGCCGTCGGCGGAGAGCCGGTCCCGCTGTGGCACGGTGCGGCTTGTCTCGACGGCGTCGACGCGGTGGTGCTGCCGGGCGGGTTCTCGTACGGAGATCACCTGCGCTGTGGGGCGATTGCGCGCTTCTCCCCGGTGATGGCGGCGGTGATCGAGGCGGCCCGCGAGGGGATGCCGGTGCTCGGAATCTGCAATGGATTCCAGGTCCTGTGCGAGTCGCACCTGCTTCCGGGTGCGCTGTTGCGCAACGCCGGTCTGCACTACGTCTGCCGCGACCAGAGGCTGCGGGTGGACAACGCGACCACTGCGTGGACATCGGCGTACGACGACCGCGCCGAGATCGTGATCCCGATCAAGCACGGCGAGGGGCGGTACGTCGCGGACACAGCCACGCTGGAGCGGCTTGAGGGCGACGGCAGGGTGGTGGTGCGCTACGTGGCCACCGGTGCGGCCGGGCGCGGGTCGGGGAACCCGAACGGCAGCCTGCGAGACATCGCCGGGATCTGCAACGAGCAGGGGAACGTGGTCGGTCTGATGCCGCATCCGGAGCATGCGGTGGACCCACTGGTCGGTGCATCTGCCGACGGGACGGGTTTTTTCGCGTCCGTGCTCGCCGTCCTGGTAGCTGCTCGGTGATCGCGCGCGGCACCGGGCAGCCGACCGTGGAGTCACTCGACACCGTCGCGGTGGCCGCCGCCGACCCGGACCTGGTCCAGCCCTACGCGGACCTCGGTCTGCAGCCGGACGAGTACGACCGGATCCGGGACGTGCTGGGCCGGCGGCCGACCGGGTGTGAGCTGGCCATGTACTCGGTGATGTGGTCCGAACACTGCTCGTACAAGTCCAGCCGTGTGCACTTCCGGCATTTCGCGGACCTGCCGCGATCGGAGCGGCTTCTCGCCGGGATCGGCGAGAATGCCGGCGTCATCGCCGTTTCCGATGAGCTGGCGGTCACCTTCAAGGTGGAGAGTCACAACCATCCCAGCTACGTCGAGCCGTACCAGGGCGCGGCGACCGGCGTCGGCGGCATCGTCCGCGACATCCTGGCCATGGGCGCCCGGCCGGTCGCGGTGATGGACAGCCTGCGGTTCGGTGACGTCGACCACCCCGATACCCGCCGGGTGGTCGGGGGCGTCGTGGCCGGGATCGGCGGCTACGGGAATTGCCTGGGGCTGCCTAATATCGGCGGTGAGATCGCCTTCGATCCCAGCTACAACGGCAACCCGCTGGTGAACGCGCTCTGCCTCGGGGTGCTCCCCCGGGAGCGGCTGCAGACCTCGAAGGCGACCGGCGTCGGCAACAAGGTGATCCTCTACGGCGCGCGTACCGGACGGGACGGTATCGGCGGCGTCAGCGTGCTTGCCTCCGCGACGTTCGACGACGACGGCCCGGCCCGGCGACCGGCGGTGCAGGTCGGCGACCCGTTCACCGAGAAGATCGTGACCGAGGCCAGCTTGGAGATGTACGCCCGCGGGCTGGTCATCGGGATCCAGGATCTCGGTGGCGCCGGCTTCACCTGCGCCATCAGTGAAACCGCGGCGGCTGGCGGCCAGGGCATGCACGTCACTCTCGATGCGGTGCCACTGCGCGAGCCGTCCATGCAGCCGTGGGAGGTGCTGTCCTCCGAGTCGCAGGAGCGGATGCTCGCGATCGTTGCGCCCGCGGACGTCGACGAGGTATTGGCGGTGTGCCGCCGTTGGGGCGTGCTGGCGACGGTGGTGGGGGAGGTCACCGACACCGGCCGGCTGGTCGTCGACTGGCACGGGAGCACCGTGGTGGATGTCCCGCCGGGTTCACTGGCCGACGACGGACCGGTCTATCACCGGCCGCTGGCCAGACCGGCTTGGCTCGACGACCGGCAGGCCGACCGCGCGGAGGCCTTGCCACGGCCGGCCCCGGCGGAGCTCGCCGCCGAAGTGCTCAAACTCGTTGCCGCACCGAACCTTGCCGGCACCGGGTGGGTCACCGATCAGTACGACCGGTACGTGCTGTCCAACACGGTGCTCGCGATGCCTGAGGACGCCGGGCTGGTGCGGATCGGGGACGGCCCGATGGGTGTCGCGCTCGCGTTGGACGGCCCGGCCCGGTTCGCGGCGCTGGACCCGTACGCGGGCGCGCAGCTCGCGGTGGCGGAGGCGGCTCGCAACGTGGCCTGCAGCGGGGCGCGGCCGGTCGCGGTCAGCGATTGCCTCAACTTCGGTTCTCCCGAGGATCCGTCGGTGATGTGGCAGTTCGCCGAGGCCGTGCGCGGGATCGCCGACGCGTGCCGGGTGCTGGGTCTGCCGGTGACCGGTGGCAACGTGAGCTTCTACAACCAGACCGGCGACAAGGCGATCAACCCGACGCCGGTGATCGGGGTCCTGGGCGTGATCGATGACGTCAGTCGGCACACCCCGATCGGCTTTGCTGCGGATGGTGACGTGGTATTGCTGCTGGGTGAAACCCGCGAAGAGTTCGGGGGGTCGGAATGGGCGTGGGTGGCGCACCGGCACCTCGGCGGGCTGCCCCCCGCCGTCGATCTCGCGCATGAGCTGCGATTGCACGAGCTGCTGGTGAGCAGCGCCGCTGACGGTCTGTTGCGTTCGGCGCACGACTGC
>DASZVT010000115.1:0-4141 GCA_035546915.1 Mycobacteriales bacterium
GCACCCTGGTAAAGCTCGGCGACCTCGAGATCAACAGCGTCGCAACGGTCTTCCCGGAGGGGCACACCGACGTGCAGTCCGCGGCGGACTCGGCGGTTCTGCTGATCAACGTGGGGACCGCCGACATCAACGACAAGACACGCAAGAAGGCCAGCAACGGGCACGTCGCGTTCTCGATGATCTGTACCCATGCGGGCTGCCCGGCCCGGCTTTACAGCCAGCAGACGCACACCCTGCTCTGCCCGTGCCACCAGTCGCAGTTCAAGGTCCTGGAGGGCTGCAAGCCGGTCGCAGGCCCCGCCACCCGTGCGCTTCCGCAGTTGGCGATCACGGTGGACTCGGCCGGATACTTCCGCGCCGTGCGTGACTTCGACGAGCCCGTCGGGCCTGGCTTCTGGGAGCGCGGATGAGCACCAACAGCGCGGCCACCGGCAGCGCCGACCCGGCCGTCTTCGACAGCCGAGCGCCGCGTCGCTCCCCCACCGGGGCGGGCAAGGCGGTCGGCGGCGCCGGCAAGTTCATGGACGACCGCCTCGGCGGCGCCAAGTTCTTCCGCGAGTCGCTGAACAAGGTCTTCCCGGACAACTGGTCGTTCATGATCGGGGAGATCGCCCTCTACAGCTTCATCATCCTGCTGCTGACGGGCACCTACCTGACGCTGTTCTTCCAGGACTCCACCGCCGAGGTCCTGTACCACGGCAGCTACCGGCAGCTGCAGGGCGTGCCGATGAGCGCTGCGTACGCCTCGACGCTGCACATCTCGTTCGACGTCCGTGCCGGCCTGCTGATCCGGCAGATCCACCACTGGGCCGCGCTGCTGTTCATCGCCGGCATGATCGTGCACGCCTGCCGGGTGTTCTTCACCGGTGCGTACCGCAAGCCACGCGAACTCAACTGGCTCATCGGGGTCGGCCTGGTGACCCTCGGGCTGCTCGAGGGCTTCGCCGGCTACTCGCTGCCGGACGACCTGCTCTCCGGGACCGGGCTGCGCATCGCCGACGCGGTGATCCAGTCGATCCCGGTGGTCGGCACCTGGGTCGGGTTCCTCCTCTTCGGCGGCGAGTATCCCGGCACCCACATCATCGAACGCCTGTATGTGGTGCACATCCTGATCGTGCCCGGCCTGATCCTGGGGCTGATCTCTGCCCACATGGGCCTGCTCTGGCACCAGAAGCACACCCAGTTCCCCGGGCCGGGCCGGACCGAGAACAACGTGGTCGGCGAGCGTATGTTCCCGGTTTACGGCGCGAAGGCTGGCGGCTTCTTCATGCTGGTTTTCGCGATGCTCGCGCTGCTGGGCGGGTTGTTCCAGATCAACCCGGTGTGGCTCTACGGCCCGTACAGCCCGGCCAACGTCTCTGCTGGCTCGCAGCCCGACTTCTACATCGGGTTCCTCGAAGGCTCACTGCGGATCATGCCGCCGTGGGAGTTCAGAGCCTGGGGTTACGACATCCCGTTCATGATCCTGATACCCGGCGTGGTCATCCCGGGGATCATGTTCACCCTGTTCGCGTTGTGGCCCTGGATAGAGCAACGCATGACCGGTGACCGGGCGTACCACAATCTGCTCCAGCGACCGCGGGAGTCTCCGGTACGGGCCGGCGCGGGCATGATGGCGTTGACGTTCTACGGGGTGCTCGTCGCCTCTGGCGCCAACGACGTGTTCGCCTCGATCTTCCATATCTCGCTCAACGTGACGACCTGGATCGGCCGGGTGCTGATCATCGTGCTGCCACCGATCGCGTACGTGGTGACCAAGAAGATCTGCGAGGCACTCAACCGCAGCGACGCCGCCAAGCGGGACCACGGCTACGAAACCGGCATCATCCGCCGACTGCCGTCCGGCGAGGTCATCGAGGTGCACGCACCGCTCCCAGTGGCGGGCACGCCAGCGCTCACCCCGGTGGAAACGACCACCTTCGCGGAGCTGTCCCGAGCCCAGCACGGCGCGGCACACGAGGACGGCGAGCTCGTGGCCGTGGGCGCACCCGCCGGATCCGGGTCGGACGACGAGAGCGGTGTAGCCGGATTCTTCGGGATCGGCAAGCGTTCCTGACCCACCCGCGGTGACCGCCAGCCTGGCGCGGTAGCTACGACCGGTCCAACGCCGAGGTAGCGTCGGCCGGCGGCTCGAAGGCTACCGGCGCCTCGAACGAGGCGCGACGCGCGGCGCGGCGGAAGGTAGCGAGTGCCGCCGGGGCCAGCAGCACGATGCAGACGAAGTTGGTGACGGCCCGACCGGTGTCCCAGCCGAGCGACGTGGTCGCGTCGAACACGAAGTAGCGGTGCCACTGCTCGGTGAACGAGGCCCCCGGCTGATAGGCGATCGAACTCGACGGGTCGACGTAGAACGGCCAGAACTGCAAGTTGAGCATGAACCCGAAGAAGTAACCGGCGAGCACCCCGTAAACGGCGAGCATCGCCACTTCGAGCCGCCCGCGGCATCGAGGAAGCAGTCCGGCGAACAGGCCGACCCAGGCGCAGCCGAACATCTGGTACGGCAGCCAGGGCCCGACCCCGCCGGTGATGATCGCCGACGCGAACATCGACGTGCAGCCGAGCGCGAACCCGAAGCCCGGACCGAATACCCGCCCGGCGAAGACGAGGACGAAGAACACCGTCTCGACGCCGGCGGTCCCCGCCCCGAGCGGGCGCAACCCTGCGTTGAGCGCGGAGAGCACGCCCAGCATGGCGAGTGCCTTGGCGTCGATGCCGCCGTCGGCTACTTCGGCGAACACCACCGCCAGGATCAGCAGTAGCAGTGCGCCGAACATCAGCGGTGGCGTGTAGGAGCTGCCGAACTTGCCCGGCGCGACCACGAACGGCCACAGGAAGCAGACGAAGCCGATGAACGAGGCCATCGTCACGGCAAGCACCGAACGCCGGTGCATCCGGATCGCGACCGGCCGCCGGGTCCCGCCGGGTATCGGCGTACTGACCATCAGACCGCCTCCGTCTCCAGCGCCGAAGCCACCTGCTCGACGGTCAGGTACGGCAGCGGCGCCAGGATCTTCGCGACCTGCGGGGCGAAGGCCGGCGACGCGACGATGACGTCCGAGGTGGGCCCGTCCGCGACGATGTCCCCCTCGGCCATCACGACGACCCGGTCCGCGGCGGCGGCCACGAATTCCACATCATGCGTCGCGATCACCACGGACCTGCCGTCGGCGGCGAGCTGGTCGACGATCCGGATCAGCGACTGCTTTGCCGGATAGTCGAGCCCCCGGGTCGGCTCGTCCAGCAGCACGATCCGCGGTGCCGCGCGCAGCTGCACCGCGAGCACCAGCGACAGTCGCTGTCCCTCGGACAGATCGCGGGGATGGATGCCGTCCGGGATCCCGGGGGCCAGCCGGTCCAGCAGTTCGCGCGCGGACGGCGCGGTGCTGCCGGCCGATTCGGAGTCGGCTTGGGCGAGTTCGGCACCGACTGTCTCCAGGTAGAGCAGATCGGACGGGGTCTGGGGCACCAGCCCGACGAGGGCTCGAGCCCGCGCTGCAGGCACCGACTTGGGGTCGGTGCCGTCGACATGGACCAGCCCGCTCTGCCGACGACCGGACCCCTGCAATGCCCACAGCAGCGACGACTTCCCGGAGCCGTTGCGCCCCATCAGCGCGGTCACCTGTCCGTCGACGAGGTCGATATCCACGCCCCGGACCGCGACGACCTCGCCGTAGCGGACCACGACGTTCTTGGCCCGCAGGACGGTCGCGGCATCGGCGCGACGAGGCCGTCGTGGCGCCGGGACGGCAAGCGGCGCGATGCGCTCACGCAACGGCAATACCCGACGCCGCGCGTCACGCACGGACAGCGGCAGCGGCCGCCAACCGGCGAGCCGGCCGAGTTCCACCACGGGCGGTGCGACCGAGGTCGCCGTGAACACGTCCGCGGGCGTCCCGTCGACCACGGTGCCGTCCCCGGGCAGGTAGAGGACGCGGTCCGCATACTGCACGACGCGTTCGAGCCGGTGCTCGGCCAGCATCACGGTGACGCCGAGGTCGTGCACCAGCCGGGTGATCGCCGCGAGCACCTCCTCGGCCGCGGTCGGGTCGAGGGCCGAGGTCGGTTCGTCCAGCACGAGGACCCGCGGGTGCTGGGTGAGGACGGCGCCGATCGCCACGCGCTGCTGCTGGCCGCCGGACAG
>DASZVT010000116.1:0-3864 GCA_035546915.1 Mycobacteriales bacterium
CCGTTCCACGTCCCGTACGGGCCGTAGACGTTGTGGAAGCGCGCCACCCGCGTCTGCAGTCCGAAGTCCTCCAGGAAGTGGCGACACATGCGCTCGCTGAACAGCTTCTCCCACCCGTAGCCGTCCTCCGGCATCGCCGGGATACGCATGATCACCCAGGCCGACAGCCCGGACCCGGTCAACCTCGGCAGCAGCGAACTCGTATCCATCAACGAACTGGTGGACATCGTGGAAGGGATCGCGGGGGTCTCGCTCGACCGGCGATACCGGCTGGACGCCCCGCAGGGAGTGCGTGGCCGTAACAGCGACAACGCGCTGATCCAGGCTCGCTACGGGTGGGAGCCGTCGATAGCGCTTGTCGACGGACTACGAGAGACCTACCGCTGGATCGAGGCGGAGCTGGCGCGCGAGCGCGGATTGCAGCCCGCTCTCGGGGCGTAGCGAACGGGACGGGTCACCTGACGTGCGGCCGTTAGCGGCGGGCGCTTGCGGTTGCCGGGTAATCGGGATTAGGCGGCGGCCTGGCGACGACGGCGGGTCAGCACGACGAATGTGGTGCCCAGCGCGATCAGCGCGGCCGCCGCGAGCAGCATCGCGGCTAGTTCGAGACCGGTGAACGGCAGCGATCCACCGCTCCCGCCGCTGTTTTCGGTCGGCGTGACGACCGAGGCAGGGCACGCCTGCGACTGAGTGACGGTGAACGCGGCGCTCTGCTTGAGGACTGCGCCGGTCTGACGGTCGGTCCCGGTCACCTCGAAATGGTGCGAGCCCGGTTCGACCGAGCAGGGCAGTGTCACGTCGGCCGACACGCTGCCGTTCGCCCCCGCGGCCGTCAGGGTGGCGATGTGCACCGGGGTGCTGAACACGTCGATCGAGACCTGCGACCCGTCCGTGTACCCGCACGCCGTGACGGTCAGGCTGCCGCCGGCGGCAACGGTGGTTGCGGTGAGCGAGATCGTTGGGCAGCTGGTGGGTGGATACGGGTCAGCGGCTTGGGCGGTGCCCGCTGCGACACCCAGGGTCCCCACCAGCGCCACCCCTGCGACGAGCAGGGAGAACAGACGCTTGGGCCTCATCGACCGATCCCCTTTCCCGGTACGTGCGCAGCGCGCTGGCACCTCACGTCATCCGCGCGCACACGGATGGCGTTCACCGGCACGATAGCTGAATTCGGCCGAGATGTCCCGAATCGTCCTATTCGGCCGTATGGCGCAACGGGGTCAGTTGCGGATCTCGGCGGCCTGACGGAACCACGAGTACGTATCCCGGATGCCGTCCTCGAGCGAGATCTGCGGGGTGAATCCGAGCGCCCTGAGCCGGGACACATCGAGGACCTTGCGCGGGGTCCCGTCCGGCTTACTCGGATCCCAGCGGACCTCGCCGCTGAAACCGACGATGCCTGCGATCAGCTCGGCGAGCTCCCGGATCGTCAGGTCGGAGCCGGTGCCGACGTTGATCGGCCGCGCGTCGTCGTAGCTGTCCAACAGCAGCAGGCAGGCGCGGGCGAGGTCGTCGACGTGCAGGAACTCGCGCCGCGGCGCGCCGGACCCCCAGTTGGTCACCACTGGATCGCCAGCGAGCTTCGCCTCGTGGAAGCGGCGCAGCATGCCGGGCAGCACGTGCGACCCGGTCGGGGAGAAGTTGTCGCCCCGTCCGTAGAGATTGGTCGGCATCGCGGCGATCCAGGGCAACCCGTACTGCCGCCGGACCGCCTGCACCTGCAGGATGCCGGCGATCTTCGCGATGGCGTAGGCGTCGTTGGTGGGTTCGAGCTCGCCGGTGAGCAGCGCGGCTTCCGGGATCGGCTGCGGCGCCAGTTTCGGGTAGATGCAGCTTGAGCCGAGGAACAGCAGCTTCTCAACCTCGTACGTCGCTGCGGCGTCCATGACGTTGACCTGGATACGCAGGTTGTCGGAGAGGAACTCGGCCGGCTGCGTCGCGTTGGCCAGGATTCCGCCGACCCGCGCCGCCGCGATCACCGCGGTCCGGGGCCGGTGCGTCCGCACGTACGCGAAGGTGGCATCCCGGTCGCGCAGATCCACCTCCCTCGAGCTGGTCGCGACCAGCCGGGTGAACCCACTGTCGTGCAGGTGCCGCCAGAGCGCCGAACCGACCAGCCCCCGGTGGCCTGCCACCCAGGTCACCTCGTCGCGATTGCGTGGCGGCATCGGCCCACCTTAAGTGGATCGCGGCTCCGGCCGGCGTCAGCTCCCGGTGGCCAGCGCGTCGATCCGCGCCGCTAGCGCCAGGTCGAGCTCGGTGACACCACCTGCGGAGTGGGTGGAGCAGCCGAAAGTGACGTCCCGCCAGCGGATGTCGATGTCGGGGTGGTGGTCGAGTTCCTCCGCCACGTCGGCTACCTGAGCGACGAGACCGATGGCGGCGCGGAAGGACGGGCACGACACGGTGCGGGTGATCCGCCGGGTGTCACCGTTCCAATCCGGGCGGTCGGCGAGGCGGGTCGCCAGCTGGTCTGCGGACAGCAACGAAGGCATGCTCACCATCATGGCGTCGGATGCGGGGCAGCGGGCGCCCCGCATCGTGGTGGGGGCGGCCATCGTCCGCGCGGGACGGCTGCTGGCGTGTCGCCGTACCGGACCGGCGGCGTTGGCCGGCCGGTGGGAGTTCCCCGGCGGCAAGGTCGAGCCGGGCGAGACCGAGCTGCAAGCCCTGGTCCGCGAGTGTGAGGAGGAACTCGGCATCCGGGTACGGGTAGGCGCGCGGCTCGGGCCGGACGTGGCGCTAGGCGGCGGCACCGCTTTGTTGCGGGTGTTCTGGTGCGCGTTGGAGGCCGGTGCGGTGCACCTGCGTGACCACGACGCGGCCCGGTGGCTGGCGGCCGCGGAGCTGTTCGAGGTCCCCTGGATCCCGGCCGACCTCGACCTCGTCGCGCAGGCGGCACTCGAACTGGGCGCGGCGCCGTCGCGGTGACCGTCCCACCTCCGCGCCCCCGTACCATGTAACGCCGCGTCCCCCTCCCAGGAAACGAGCGCTGCTGCATGCCCACCAGGACCGACCTTCGCAACGTGGCGATCATCGCGCACGTCGACCACGGCAAGACCACGTTGGTGGACGCGATGCTCTGGCAATCAGGCGCTTTCAGCCAGCATCAAGCCGAGTCCGGCGACGTCGCCGACCGGGTGCTGGACTCCATGGATCTGGAGCGGGAGAAGGGCATCACCATCCTGGCGAAGAACACCGCGGTCCGGCATGGCAGCGGGCCTGACGCCGTCACCATCAACATCATCGATACGCCGGGGCACGCCGACTTCGGCGGTGAGGTCGAGCGCGGGCTGTCGATGGTCGACGGCGTGCTGCTGCTGGTGGACGCGAGCGAGGGGCCGCTGCCGCAGACCCGGTTCGTGCTGCGCACGGCGCTGGCCGCGCGGCTACCGGTGATCCTGGTGATCAACAAGGTGGACCGGCCGGACGCCCGGATCGCCGAGGTGGTGGACGAGACGTACGAGCTGTTCTTGGACCTGGACGCGGACGAGGGCCAGATCGACTTCCCGATCGTGTACTGCCAGGCCAAGACCGGCCAGGCGTCGCTGGCCCGCCCCGCGGACGGGACGAGCCCGGACAGCCCCGACCTGGAACCACTGTTCCAGGTGCTGCGGGACACCGTGCCCGCCCCGGCGTATGAGGAAGGTGCGCCACTGCAGGCGCACGTGACCAACCTGGACTCGTCGCCGTACCTGGGTCGCCTTGCCTTGTGCCGGATCCACAACGGGACGATGCGTAAGGGGCAGCAGGTCGCCTGGTGCCGTGCCGACGGGACCGTTGAGCGGGTGAAGCTGACCGAACTGCTCGGCACCGAGGCGCTGGACCGGGTTCCGATCGAGACCGCTGGACCGGGCGACATCG